>NZ_JAMZGM010000015.1 GCF_024158605.1 Sebaldella sp. S0638
TTAAAGCGGATATTATTTGAATACATAGAAGGTTTTTATAATACAAGGAGAACACAAAAAAGATTAGGATATTTATCTCCTAAAGAATATTTGAAAAAAATTTCATAATAGACAAGATAAATGTGTCCACATTATTGACATAAGTACAATAATTTATTGTATTTAATGTTTGTTTTTTAGTTAGATATATAATGTATATAGTAGAAATAGAGGTCTATAAATGAAAAAATTTCCTGATTTAGAAAAACTTAATATTTTAAATGAGAAATATGAGATTGTTAATCCGGATATTATGAAAGCATTCTTTGGTTTTATGGTGACAGTGCAGAAAACCAATGGGAGAATCGAAAGTTATTTGAGCCGGTTCAAAACAACAACTGCCCAGATATCTATACTTCTCATTTTATATCTGAATAATAATGAACCTGAAACTCCCGGCAGTCTTTCCAAAAAATTAGGTTTATCAGGCCCTACGATTAGTAATGTCTTGAAAACTTTAAGTCAGAAGAAGTTTATAAAAAAAATAAAAGATGAAAATGACCAGAGAATATCTAAGATATCCATAACTAAAGAAGGTTACTCATTTCTTGATGATTTTCTTCCCGGTTATTATGAAAAATATGAGCAGCTTTTTTCAAATTTTGAAAGTGAGGAGCTGCAAAGTCTGAAATTGATCTCATTAAAGCTTTTTCACAACTTGGATACTTTTTGACTTGGAAATTAAGAACAACAGTTTAGATGAGAGTAATGAAAATCCAGAATTCGCCTAATATTAACGAATTATATTATAAAAAAGGACTGGATAAAAATCCGGCCCTTTTTGCTGTATGCTAAAATTTAATATACAGCCTGTAATATTTATTCGTTTACTTTAATATAAATAATTTTAATCTGCTGTTTTTACTTCTGAATTTATTTTTTCTTCAGCAATTAATTTCTTTTCATAAAGTTTGAAAAAAGGAAAATAAATAATTGTGGAAATTGCTATATTTATAAATACCAGTATTACTGCTCTGAAATCTCCGTTTGTAGCTAGATAAGCACCTATAGGCCCCGGAAATGTCCACGGCGCAAGAGTAGAAACTCTTGATACCATATTCGCAGCCATGGCAAAATAACTCAAAAGTGCCGTAGTTATTGGTGCAAGCATAAATGGTATAATCAGAAACGGGTTCAACATAATTGGCGTTCCGAATATAATAGGCTCGTTTATGTTAAAGATTCCCGGAAGCAAAGCAATTCTCCCAAGACTTTTTAACTGTTTGGACTTGGAAAAAACCATAAGAATAAGCAGACCTATAGTACATCCTGAACCGCCTATCCAGATAAACCACTGATAAAAAGGCTCTGCTCCTATATTAGGCAGAACTTTCGCACCTGCTTCAAGAGCTGCTCCGTTTTGATCCAGAAGAATAAGCCATATTGGTCTTGCAACGGAACCTATAATTGCAACTCCGTGAATACCGCATGCCCATAAAAGAGTAACAAGGAAAACTATTACTATAACTCCTGCAGGGTGATTAACAAGGCTTATAAGCGGTTTGAAGAATCCATAAAGAAATTTATGAATATCAAATCCAAAATGTATCGAAATAATATAAACAACCACAACTACAAAGATAGTAGGGAATAATGATTCAAATGATCTTCCCACTGCTTCCGGCACTCCGTCAGGCATTCTTATTACAAGCCTGTGTTCCTTAAAAAACCGAAGTGTCTCCACAGCAAAAAAGGCAATTATAATACCTCCGAATAATCCGGCCGAACCAAGATTACTCATAGGAATTACCCATCCTTTTGTAGGTTCTGCGGCATTCTTCAATGTGAATTCCAGAAATAAAGGTATCTGCGTCATCATAAACGCAACAAGAGCAAGTGTTCCTGCTGATACTCCGTCCAGATTATAAGATTTTGCCAGATAATAAGCAATATTATATGTAGCAAAAACAGCTATAATCCCCATACTCAGTCTGAATACCAGTGCAAAGTTCATTCCATATTTATTGGCATAGTCTATTGATTTTAAAAATGCAGGGCTAAGCGGCGGAGAAGCAAGTATCAGAAAGAAACTTCCCACTATAGTAAGAGGAATAGTAGATATCATACCGTTTCTTACTGCTAATAAGTGCTTTTGATTTGCCAGCTTTGACATAGGCCCCATAAGGGTTTTTTCCATGAAACTAAAAAAATTATTTCCCATTCTTTCTCCTCTCTAAAAATTAAATTCATTATAATATTACTACATAAAGTGTAAAATAGCAAATTATATATTATATATTGATTAATACTTGACATTTACGAAAATATCAGCTATCATTATTTAATAACAATAGAATAAAATTAGGTTTTTATAGAGGTAGCGGTGAAAATCAGTAATATGCGGAGCTGGCAGGCTGGGAAACATATGAAAGGTAACCATCGCCGAACGTTGTACAAGGGCATGAGTACAATGTGGGGTCAAAGAGAATATCTTTGTCACTCATCCGCTTGGATGGCACTATTAAACAACTATATATAAACAGGTTGTCATAATAGTGAACAACCTTTTTTTATATAATCAAGGAGGAAAATATGATAAAGAAAATCAATTTACTTGCTCTAATATTTATGCTGATGATATTAACTGCCTGCGGAAAAGGCGGAAGCGAAGGGGGAGCAAAAAAAGAAAGCAATGAATTCAGAGTGGGAATGGAATGCGGTTATGCCCCTTTTAACTGGTTTCAGAGTGATGACAGCAATGGCGCAGTAAAGAATTCAAGTAACGGATACTGCGGCGGATATGATGTGGAAATAGCTAAGCTAATAGCAAAAGAATTAGGAAAAGATCTTGTAATAGTACAGACTGACTGGGACGGACTTCTTGGACCGGCATTACAGTCAGGTAAGATAGATGCGGTAATAGCAGGAATGTCACCTACTGCAGAGCGTAAAGAAAGTCTTGATTTTACTTCACCTTATTATAAGTCTGATCTTGTAGTAGTAGTAGCTAAAGACGGAAAATATGCAAATGCAAAAACACTCGATGATTTTGACGGTGCCAAAATTACAGGACAGCTGAACACACTTCACTATACTGTAATAGACCAGCTGAAAGGCGTAAAGAAACAAACAGCAATGGAAAATTTCCCTGCTATGATAGTAGCTCTTAATTCAGGAAAAATAGACGGTTATGTTTCTGAAAGACCGGGAGCGATGGCAGCAGAAACAGCAAATCCTAATTTGAAATATATTACTTTTGAAAAAGGAAAAGGTTTTGAATATTCAAATGAAGAAGTGGACGTAGCTGTGGGACTGAAAAAAGGAAATACAGAGCTTAAAGAAAAGATAGACAAAATTCTTGCAGGAATTCCTGAAGACCAGCGTCAGAAAATAATGGAAGATGCTATTAAGAATCAGCCGTTGGGAAATTAGTATTATAAACTGCTTATATATAGAACCGTAATAACTTCGGACAGATATAAAAGCTTCGGCACTAACAGTGAAATTTTATTATTTAACATTAAACAAGTTAAGCGTACCCTGAAAAATTAATATTCCCAAAGACAGTATTTTTGGGGATAAGGGTACTGGAAAGAGGGAGAGTATGTTTTTAGCAGCAGATGGTACCAGGACTTTTTTAGGCTGGGTTGCTTTCTTTATAGAAAAAAACGGCAGTCAGTTCGTAAGCGGAACTATGACTACACTTTATATTTCATTAACAGGGACTATTGTGGGATTTTTTATCGGATTATGTGTAGCTCTTGTAAGAGAAGCATATATTGATGAAAAAACACCTGCAGCGAAGAAATTTTTTACTAAGTTTTTTCAGATTATAATAAAGATATATGTGGCTGTCTTTCGGGGAACACCAATGATAGTACAGGCAATGGTCATATATTACGGGCTTCCGCAGCTTATGAAGATTAATCTAGATCCTATACCTGCAGCATTATTAATAGTATCGATAAATACCGGATCTTATATGGCAGAGATTATCAGAGGCGGAATCGACTCTGTGGACAAAGGTCAGCTGGAAGGCGCACAGGCAATAGGAATGAGCCATTTTCAGACTATGAAATCTATCATATTTCCTCAGGCAATACGTAATGTACTGCCGTCTATAGGAAATGAGTTTATCATAAATATAAAAGATACATCGGTTCTAAACGTTATCAGTGTTACCGAACTCTTTTTTACTTCAAAATCACTTGCCGGGACATACACACGTTATTATGAAGTGTTTATAATAACAAGTGTGATATATTTCTTCCTTACATTTACAATTAGTATGATACTAAGATTCGTAGAGAAGAAAATAGATGGTCCGAAGAACTTTGAAATAGCGGAAACTATTGAAAAAGAGCTTGAGAGCAATTTGTTGGAAGAGAGGTAATAGTGTGGGTAATGAAATTATAAAAATAGAACATTTGAGAAAAGATTTCGGAAGCCGTTGTGTCCTGAAAGATATTAACTTTACCGTAAAACCGAAAGAAGTGGTATGTATAATCGGTTCTTCGGGAAGCGGTAAGTCTACACTGCTTCGCTGCATAAATCTTCTTGAGAGACCTACAAGCGGTGAAATTCTTTATCATGATAAAGATATAACAACAGGAAAAATGTCACTTGCTAAATTAAGATCAAAAGTGGGAATGGTTTTTCAGCAGTTTAACCTTTTTAATAACCTTAGTGTTTTGGAAAATTGTGTAATAGGACAAATGAAAGTTTTGAAAAAAAGCAGAAAAACAAGTGAAAAGGTAGCAATGGAGTTCCTTACTAAAGTAGGAATGGAAAAATTCATAAATGCAAAGCCGAGTCAGATATCAGGAGGTCAGAAACAGAGAGTTGCCATAGCAAGAGCATTGGCCATGGAACCGGAAGTTCTTCTGTTTGACGAGCCTACATCGGCACTTGATCCGGAAATGGTCGGGGAAGTTCTGAAAGTAATGAAAGATCTTGCACAAAGCGGACTTACAATGCTTGTGGTGACACATGAAATGGGATTTGCACAGGAAGTTTCAGACCGTGTGGTATTTATGGATCAGGGTGTTATAGTGGAAGACGATAAACCTGAAGTTATATTTAACAATCCTCAGCATAAAAGAACACAGGAATTTTTATCGCGTATGCTGAATAAATAAAAGTAAAATATTTTTCAAATAAAGAAAGAGACAGGGAAAACAATGGTACCTGTCTTTTTTATTGTCTGTTTACGGCAATTGTCCGAAAACAATATATAAACTATGTGATTTTAATTTCAGTGTATGATATAATATAAAAGAAATTTTTATAAAAACTAAACATTTAATATGCGGTATAAATTAGATAGGAGAATAAATGAGAATAAAAAAGACGGATTTTATAAAATCAGCAGTTGTGATAAATGATTATCCAGAGTCCACAGAAATAGAGTTTGCATTCATAGGCAGATCCAATGTAGGGAAGTCATCTTTGATTAATTCACTAACAAACAGAAGAAATCTGGCAAGAACCAGTAAAACGCCGGGACGTACCCAGCTTATAAACTTTTTTGACGTAAATGAGGATTTTTACTTTGTGGATCTTCCGGGATACGGGTTCGCGAAAGTTCCAGAAGCTGTGAAGAAAAACTGGGGGAAGTTAATTTCGGATTATCTGAACAGTGACAGGGAGAAAATAGTTTTTCTTCTTTTGGATATAAGAAGAGTACCTTCTGGTGATGACATAGAGATGCTGAAATGGCTGGAGCATTATGATATTAATTATTATATTATATTCACAAAAACAGATAAGCTTTCAAATAACCAGAAATTTAAGCAGCTGAAAGAGATAAAAAGAAAACTGGAATTTAATAATAATGATGTATTTTTCTATTCAGCCCTAAAAAACACAGGGCGTGAAGAACTGGAAGAATTTATTTTTGATGAAAGAAAAAAAGCAGGAAAGACGGGATTGAAGAGGACGTTAGATTAGAAAACAGGAGTGGGAAATGAAGAAAAGATTCTTTTTACTATTAGCATGTATATTTCTTTTTGTATTTACAACGGCAGTTTCGGAAGTTCGTAATTCAGATACACAAAACAGCGGGACAAGAGAGAGTTCGCATAATTATACAGAAGAAGAATATGAGAGAAATTATCAATACAAAGAACATATAAAGAATATGGCCGTAAATATTCAGATTAATAAAGACGGTACTATTACAGTAAACGAAGAAATAGATTATTTTTTCTCATCGAGAAAGCACGGGATTTACAGAGATATACCCGTTTTCTATCTAGGAGGAGCAAAAGGAGATATTTCTGTAAAAATGAATTTTATAACAAGAAATGGTCAGCAGGAAAAATATAAAAAGACATATGAAAAAGGTATTATGAGATTCAAAGTGGGTAATGCCGGATCATATGTTTCGGGCATGAATAAATATGTATTGAATTATACCGTATTTGACGCTGTAACCCGAAAAGGGAATAATATATATGAGATAGACTGGAATGCAATAGGGCAGAGCTGGTCTTATGATATATTAGACGGCGAGGTAAATATTTTTTTTGAAGATAATGAAAAAATATTTTCTAAAGGAACAGATATCCTGATATATACAGGTGTTTTTGGCGCAAAAGAAATGGATTACCGTTATATAACGGAACCTGATCTTATAAAAATATCAACAACGAAAATATTGAAAAGTAATAACGGTCTCTCGTTTTTTTTGAACTTTGAGACAGATAAAATTCATATAAGTCTTTTGAAAAATTTAGAGGGCTTTATGTATAGAAATGAGCTTTTATCTTTTTCACTGGGATTTTTATTGCTGTTTCTGCTGTTTATACCTCTGAGGCTTCTGACTCTGGGGAGAAAGCTTGAAGCAGATGAAACTACATATGGAAAAGTACCAAAGGAACTTTCGCCAATGCTTATGTCATTTTTGAAAAATAATGAAAAAATTGAAAATATAATAAGTGTAGGAGTTTTTTCATTAATATCAAAAAAACACCTTGTACTGCATCCGGAAGTAAGTGATGATGCATATGAGCTGCTTGATTCAGGAGAAAAGCTTACAGAAGAAGAACGGGCTTTGAAAAGTGCATTGGAAAGACAGAAATTTGGTCAGAAAGATATAGAAATCATATTTGAGGATAAAATAAATACTCTTTTGAAAGAGAGCGACCTTAACCTTGATAATGAAAAACTGGAAAAACTGAAAAAAACACTGGAAAATGAGGGGAAAAACAGAAAAATAAATAAATTTTCAAATATTCCTGAAGAATATTTCTATAATTTTCAGAATAATCTTAAAAGAATGCTGAGAGAGAAAAAAACAGCAATGATAAAAAAAGATAATTCCGCTATTATTTTCCTGATATTTATAACTGGTCTTATAGGATTTTCTTCATATAAAATAGGGTATATGTTAACAAAAGATATAGGCGGAGGAATTGGAATAGGTGTAAATATTGCCATATGGACAATGGTAGGTTTGACAATGTACGTTCTCGGAGATCCGCCAAAAAGAATCTGGATATGGGGTGTAGCGATAGGAGTATTAATGTTTATTGCTACTCAGAATGTATTTATCCTTGTAATATGGTGTATATTCGGGTATTTATATAATAAATATGTAAATCTGAAACGCCGTTATACCGAATACGGAACTGGTATAAATTATGAGATGGAGTATATAGAGTCTGAGATAAATAATTATAAATCAGATGTAAAGGATATTTTCAGCTCAGAAGAAATGAACAGATATATAGGTAAAATATATCCTTATATGGCAGCAGCAGATATGACGTACAGTATGGAAAAACTAGCTGATGTAATAAAAGAAAATAATTATGTATCATATGATGAAGTCAATAATAATTTTAGAAATACATACAGACATAATACTGTAAAGAGTTATGTATTAAGATCATATAACAGTTCTGTAAACCATCATTCAGCTACTTCTGACAGCGGAGGCGGAAGCAGCAGTCATTCTTCCGGAGGTTCTTCAGGCGGCGGTCACGGCGGCGGGGGTGGCGGAAGTTGGTAAAGAAGAATGGATTTTACCAGTTTTTTGCTAAAAATATGATATTTATAAGTTTTTTCATGTTTATTTCTGCGTTTATTGTCGGTGAAACTGATATTTCCAAAGAGATAACGGGATATTATGAAGTAATAAATGATTATAATGTAGATATTTCCATTATGGATAACGGTTCACTTTTTATAAAAGAAGAAATAGAGTACTATATTTCCAGCACTGATAAACACGGGATTTATAGAAATATTCCGCTCAAGCAGAAAAATAGAAATGCTTTTGGAAAAAAGATACTTATAAATGAAGAAGCTATTTTGCGTAATGAGAAATCCGAAGATTATGAAGTAAACAGAAAGTATAATGAGATTGTATTTAAGATAGGGTCAAAAGATAAATATCTGAAACCGGGAATTCATAAATATGAAATAAATTATATAGTAGAAAATGCAGTGAGTAATAACAGAAAAAAAGCAGAACTTTATTATAATGTTATTGGTCAAGAATGGAACATGGATATATTACAGGCAAAGGTAAAAATCCATTATGAAGATAACAGAAATTTTCTTGCTGAAGAAACAGAAACATTAAAAATTTTCACAGGGAAAAATGGTGAAAGAGGTAATAATTTTATTTATAAAATAAATCAGGATAATATAGAGATAAATACACAGAAAAAGCTGAAAAAAGGTGAAGGTATCACAGTCAGAATGGATTTGATACCTGAAAATGTAAAAATGTCACTATTAGACAAATCAAAGCTTTTTTTCAATTTGAACTGGGAATTTTCTGTTCTGGGAATAATGTTTTTGCTATTGAGCTGTTATACCTTGATTGTAAGGCTGATAATCGGCAAGATAAACAAATATTCAAACTGTGAAGAAGTCAGGAGTCCGCCGAATGACATGTCTTCTATGATGATATCTTATATAACCAAGAATCAGAAATTTGATAAAATTTTTACTACAGGAATATTAATGCTGTTTTCCAAAGGATATTTGTCTTTGAAATATGATGATGAAAACAAAATGATATATTCAATGGAATCATCGGAAGAATTCCTAAATAAAGAGGAAATCATACTGAAAAATCTTCTTGCAGATGAGCAAGACGGGCAAATAGAAAACATAAGCAGTATAGACAGAGAAAAATTATATGAGACATATAAAAGGATAAAAGAAATACTAAAAACAGAATATAAAAAAATTTATAACCCGCATATATATTATATTTCATTTCCGATATCAATATACATATTTACAGCCAAGACGATGCTCCAGCCTAATCTGATGCCGGATATATTTATAGCAGTGATAGCAGGCCCGCTTTTAGTATTAGTGTTAAAGAATATTACTTTTGAGGGCTTTGAAAAATCATTGGGAGTTGTAATATTTGTAGCAATAGTAGTTATATTTGCTTATCCTGAAATTCTGTTTTTAATGATAATGCTTGTATTATTAGGAGTATATTTGCGTTTTTTTATGCCTTATATTGAAAGGTACAGCGAGTATGGCAAAAAAATAATGGAGAAAACAGCTGGATTCAAAAAATATATAAAAAGAAGAAATGAAGATACAATAAATACCTTTGGGGATACAGGTTCCCATGAAAAGGAAGCGATACAAGAATTTCCTTATGTTTTGTCATTCGGGCTTGAGGAAAATTATATTGATATTATGAAAAAAAACAATGACGAGAGAAATGCAATCTCTAAAGCTGTGTCGATTTTAGGGGTTTACTATGCTGTATACTCTGTAAGCAGAGCTTTATCAAAAAGTTATTTTTCAATGAACAGCAAAAAGATAATAGATAATTTTGTAAACAGCACTTTTTCAGATGACAGCGGCGGAAGCAGCGGAGGCGGCCACGGCGGCGGGGGTGGCGGAAGTTGGTAAAACTCATAAAACCAAAGGAGGAGAAATGTTTTTTCCTGTATGTATAGATATTGAAAATAAAAAATGTCTTGTGGTAGGCGGCGGAAAAATAGCCTATAAAAAAATAAAAACCCTGTCCAGATATAATCCGGATATAACAGTTATAGCTGAGGAAATAAAAGAAGAAAAAATAAAAGAAATAGAGAATATAAATATAATAGAGAAAAGATTCTCCGGTGAGAATCTGAAAGAATACATGCTTGTGGTAGCAGCAACGGATAATAAAGAGTTAAATGAAAAAATAGCTGAATTCTGTATTAATAATAATATCCTTGTAAATAATATAACTTCCAAGGAGAATATGAATGCACGTTTTGGTGCGATACTGGAAAACGAAGACTATCAGATACTGGTTTCCAGCCACGGTAAAAACTGTAAAAATTCTAAAAATCTAAGAGATAAAATTAAAAATATAATAAAATAAATTATATTTTTACGTATAAACTGGTTGATTTTTAGAAAAACAATCTTATGAAAGTTAAGTAATTAAAGAAGTAAAAATTAAAGAAAGAAAAAAGAGTTGACAAAATCCAAAAAAATGCTAAAATTTAGTAGAGGAATTTATAAAATACTGAAGTTTTATAAAATAAAATTTAACAGATGAACATAGGAGGAGAATTATGAAAAAGTTAATCATTACTGTATTAATGGCGTTAAGTGTTATGTCTCTGGGAGCTAAGAAAGTAAAAGCTGAACCGGAAATGCCAGATGTACAGGCACAGATGGAAAAGGCCGATAAAATCGAAAGTTATAGAGCTAAAAAAGATGTAGCATGGCATAAAACTGAATATAACAAAGTACTTAAGTACTTAAATAAAACAAGAAAGTAAGGAGAATTTTATGAAAAAGATACTATTAGTTTTTTTAGTGGGAACAATGGCTTTTGCGGCGTATAGTGCAGAAGGTGATGTTCAGGTGACTAAAGCTGTTGAAGATAGCATAACAAAAGATTATGATCAGGACGGAGTATACTCATCATATGAAAAAGCATTAAGAAGATCTCAGGAATCAGTGTATGTAACATTACCTGAAAAAAGAGGTTACTGGTATACTATGCTTGACAGAATCAAAGCTGAAGAAGAAGAATTGATGCCGGATGAACAGGCAAGAATGAGAAGAAAAAGATAAGAAAGACAAAGAGGAGAAAATTATGAAAAAATTTGGAATTATAATGACTTTATGTGTATTTGCAGGGATTATGGCAAGTGCAGCTCCTACTTATGAATATAGAAGAGAGTTAAGAGAAGGAGCAAGAGGGAAGTGGACTAACCTTAGACAGCATTTAAACAGCGGTCAGAGATTAGAAAAAGAATTAACTAAGGTGGACAAACAAATAGATAAAAAAGTAGCCGAAATACAGGAAATAGAAGATCTTCTATTTAGAATCGAGCAGTATAAGGCAGAAAATAATATAAGATAACTTTATATATTTGGTTAATTATAAAAACAGCTTAACGGCTGTTTTTTTTTGAAAAGAAATTTTTTATACGTAGAATTAATTTTTATTGTAATAGTTATCCGACAATTTATACATAACTATTTCTAAGAGTAATTATGCATTTTATATTTGGCAACATATTTTGGAAAATTATATATTGATAAAGTTTTGAATTCAGACAGGAATTATTCCAAGTGTATTTGAATTTTTTATAATGTTATACATAGTATTATTTTAAAGAGAAAAATTTCAAAATAAATATATGTAGTTTATAAAAAATTTAATTATACGGGGATAAGTTTATAGGGAGTTGGAAACTGGAAAAGTATCTTTATAAATTTATTGGTAATTTTAATAAAATCAGTTCTTTTCAATTGTAATAATAAAGAATTTTTGTTATACTCAGATTACATAGTTAATATAAACAATACCAATTTCTTTCAGATAAATATTTAAGTAAATTAATTTTCTTTATAAAATTTTGAAGATTAATAAGACAGGGGGAAATATGAAGACAGACAGGATCTTGAACATACTATATTATTTGAATAGATATAAGAAAGTGAGCGCTAAAAGACTTGCCGAAGAATTCGAGGTATCACAGAGGACAATATATCGTGATCTTGATATACTGGAAAGCATGGGAATACCAATTGAAAGAAAAATGGGATTTGAAGGCGGAATAAGTATTATAGAGAATTTTAAGCTGGAAAATATAAATTTTTCAAAATCAGAACTCACAAGAATAATATCAATATTAAATAATTACTATTATAAAGACAGTAAAACCAAGCTTCTTATAGAAAAATTCAAAAATATAATTTCTGATAAAGAGATGGAAGAACAGAGAAAGCTGGATTATTTTAAAATAGAAGAAGGCTATCTTATGCATAAAAGAGAAAAGGAAAATATAACATCTCTAAAGAAAGCCATTGAAAATAAAAATATAATAGATGTAAAGTATATAAGCGGTGAAAATGTAATAAGCCAGAGAAAGCTGGAACCTTATATTATCTTAATTAAAGGCAACTCGGTATATTTATTTGCCAATTGTCTTCTCAGAGAGGAACTGAGAGTATTTCGGGTATCAAGAATACTGGAAATAGAAATTACAAATGGGAAATTTACTGAAAATCCGGAAATTACAGAAAAAATATATTCTCAAAAGGAATTTTTTAATGACTGTATGAATGATGAAGTAATACTAAAGTATAAAAAGAATTTTTTTGAAATAGCCAAGTTTTTTCTGAATAATTACAAAGTGCTGGATATCAAAGAATGGGAAAAGAAATATAATAATGTATACGAAAAGGAACATATTATTATAAAATTAAACTGGAGAATAGACAAATGGTTTCTGGAATTTATACTGAGTCTGGGCGATAATGTAGAAGTATTGGAACCGGAAGAACTGCGGAGCGAAATCATGGAGAGAGTAAAAAATATGTATATGATGTACATGAGAGAGGATAAATAATGGGGATATTTGATTTTTTTAAAAAAAAGACAGATGTGGAAGAATATTATGAAAAAAGAGAGAAAGAAAAGAAAAAAGAAAATATGAGACACAGCGAATTCAGCGGTTATACAGAAATTAAGGATAATAAAATTACAGGTTTAGAAAAAATATCTCTTAATACAGAAGGATTAAATGAAATTCTCAGAGGAAATTACAATAAAATAGAAAAAATAAAACTGGTACGTGAAAAAACAGGAATGAGTCTGAAAGATGCAAAAGAAACAGTCGAGAGAAGCGAGGACGGAATATTTCCAGCTGAAAAGAATTATACAGAAACCGTGAAAGAATCTGTAGATAATACTTTGATATTAAATGAAGTCCTTAATTCAAGTATGTCAATAATTGAGAAAATAAAAAGAGTAAGGGAAATAACAGGTTTAGGCTTGAAAGATGCAAAAGAACTCGTGGAAAAACATGAAAGATAATATTTTTAAAACAAAAATTATGAAAAATTAATAAATTTATAAATAAAAAATATGGGAAATCAAACTATGATATACTATACTATAGTAGTACAACAAAAATAATTATGAGGTGATTTTATGAAAAAAATACTACTCGTTTTTTTGTTTCTTTTTGCAGCAGCAATAGGTTTTTCGTATGAAAGTACAGGTCTAAAAGTCTATGATGAATTAAATTATAAAAAAGGAACTTTTATAACTTATGTAGATGAAACTGGTGCACCTGTAAGTGACAAGCTTCTGGCTAAGTCTTATAAAAGAGCATATAAGCAAAAAGATGGTGTAAAAGTAATAGCAGACTTTTATATCTCTACAAATACACCTGAATTGATCTATCAGACAGGTAAAAATAATGTGGTACAGGGATTATTTGTAAAGTATTATGAAAATGGAAACATATATTCAAAAGGAACATATAAGGCTGGAAAACCTGACGGAGACATTACATACTATGATGAGAACGGCAATGTGGAGCAGGTAGATAAATATGAAAACGGAGAGTTAGTAAAATAATTTGTAAAAATTCCCCATAAAACGGGGGATTTTTTTATATAAAGATACAGCAGAAGTTTATTTTAAAGTTTTTTAGATATATGACATACTATTGTCATAATAAAGATACTATAATTAAAGAAAATAAATCAGGAGAGTGATATTTATGAAAGCTGTAATAAAAGAACTGCCGGAGATAACAATATACGGAAAAAAAACAAAAGATGTAAGTCCTGAAACAGTGGGAAACCTTATAAAAGAATGGGTAGATTTCTTTGAAATAGTTAAGGGGAAATATAATCCGGAACATATGAACAGTTACGGACTTTCGGATAATATGAGAATGGAAGCTGAATTGTTTGATTATACTATAGGTATGGAAAAAGAGTCATATACAGAAATTCCAGAAGGATTCGAAGAAATAACTCTTCCTGCGAATAAATATGCAGTTTATACTTTTAAGGGGAAAATAGGCGGAGAGAATGTAAGTAAGTTTATAGAGGATATTTATATGAAATGGATGCCGGAAGAAAAGCTGGAATACGGGGGAGAATACAGTTTTGAGTATTATGATGAGAGATGGGAAGATGATTCCGATAATTCTGAATTTGATATTTATGTACCGATAAAATAGATAACAGGGGAAATATGGATATAAAAGATGAGATAGAATATATAGAGGCTAAAACACTTCTTACCAAAAATAAATATAAGGAAAAGTGGTTTGGTGCGGATTATAACCTGAATATATACAAAGGATGCAGTCATGGCTGCATCTATTGTGATTCAAGAAGTGACTGCTACAGAATAGAAAATTTTGATAAAGTAACGGTAAAAAAAGATTCGCTTCACATTTTGGAAAAAGAATTAAAAAGCAAGAGAGTAAAAGGAGTAGTATCTACAGGGGCGATGAGCGATCCTTATAATCCTCTTGAAGATAAAATGAAACTAACCAGAGAGAGTCTCGAGCTGTTTTATAAATATGGATGGGGTGTGGATTTGACCACAAAGAGCGACCTTATTATGCGGGATTATGATATTTTAGGGAAAATCTCCATATTTTCACCTATATGTATAAAAATGACAGTTACTGCTGCTGACGATGAGACTGCCCGGATAATAGAGCCTAATGTTGCTGTGAGTTCAAAGAGATTCGAGGCAATAAAAAAACTTTCGGATATAGGGATATTTACAGGGATTCTGCTAATGCCCATTCTTCCGTTTATAACAGACAGTATGCAGAATATTTCCGACATTATAAGACTGTCATATGAAAACGGAGCAAAATTTGTATACTTTGGCGGCGGTGTGACATTAAGACAGAATCAGAGGGAGTATTACTTCAAAAAGCTTGATGAGCATTTTCCGGGACTTAAGAGTAAATATATACGCATATACGGAAATAAATATTTTTGTAATATATTAAATATGAAAGATATGTACAGTTTTTTTAAGGCAGAGTGTAAAAATACGGACTTCTATATGAAATGCATGATATAATAAGAGAATATAAAAGTAACGGCATAAAAGGAACGTTATTTTAATATTTATGATACTAAACAGACAGGTTCTTTACAGGGACTGACAGCAGAAGGGAGATTTTTATGAAAGAAATAGTCAGATGCGGATGGGCAAATAAGGATTCTGAAAGAGAATACCATGATAAAGAGTGGGGAGTAGCTTCCCATGATGACTCATATATGTTTGAGATGCTTATACTGGAAGGTTTTCAGGCGGGATTAAGCTGGATAACAATTTTAAATAAAAGAGAAAATTTCAGAAAGGCCCTTGATAATTTTGATTATAACAAAATAAAGGATTATAAACAGGATAAACTGGATGAACTTCTGAAGAATGACGGAATTATAAAGAATAAACTAAAAGTTAACTCAACTGTGATAAATGCAGAGTCTTTTATAAAAGTACAGGAAGAATTCGGCTCATTTTCAAATTACATATGGGGATTTGTAGATAATAAGCAGATAGTAAACAAATGGAAAGAAATCAGCGAACTTCCCGCTAAAACAGAATTATCAGACAGAATAAGCAAAGATATGAAAAAACGTGGTTTCAAATTTGTTGGTTCCACTATTATTTATTCATTTTTACAAGCTGTGGGAATAATAGACGATCATTTGGTAACATGCAGTTTTAAGAAAAAATAATTTCCTTTTATAAAGAACAGATACCAAAAAAGCGGATATGTTAATTCATGTCCGTTTTATATTGTGTTAGCGATATTTATTTGTTATAATAATTTGAATATTCATTAAACACACACAAGGAGGAAATAATATGAGAATATATTTTACGAAAGAATACTGGAAAGTATTTGGAATTGCCGCAGCGGTACTTTTCATCTTTATAATAGGTATAACAGCATTCGGTGCTTTTAATAACAGGAACGGCGAATATATGGAGTATGAAAATGAATATGGAGGAACAACACTAAGAGTGACTAAAGAAAAGGGCGGTTTTACAATGCCGAAAGAGTTCCCTGATGATATAATGGAAGTTTATCCTAATATGCGTCTCAGAGATGTTTATATTATAAAAGATAAAAATGGTGAAGTAATGGAGTTACAAGTAGAAGGTTTTTCTGATGATGATGTGGAGACTGTAAAAAACTATTATGAAGATAAAGACAAAAGACTAATAAATAAAAATTATGAAGCTGTTTTTAATATAAGTAATGCCAACTCTGAATTTCTTCCTGAAAACAAGAAGGTAAGCGAGAAAACAAGCCTGTTTCTGAATGTTGAAAAAAAGTAACAGAAAGCCTGTATTAGAAATAAAAGAAAAAAAATTAAAATAAATCAATTGATTTTATGTTTAGTTTCTGTATATAATTAATGTGGAATATTTAACAAATAGGAGGAATGATAAAATGGCAAATCCGAAAAAAGTGCTTACAATAGCCGGGTCTGACACAAGCGGCGGAGCCGGAATACAGGCAGATCTGAAAACGTTTCAGGAAAGATCAGTATACGGGATGAGCGTACTTACTGTTATAGTAGCTATGGATCCTGATAATAACTGGGCTCATCAGGTATTTCCAATAGATTTAGAAACAATAAAAGCACAGGCAAAAACAGTTCTCGAAGGTATAGGGGTAGATGCCCTGAAAACAGGAATGCTTCCTACAGTGGAAATAATAGAATATGTAGGAGAAACTTTGAAAAAGGTAAATTCACCAATAGTTGTAATAGACCCTGTTATGGTTTGTAAAGGGACAGATCAGGCATTATTTCCTGAAAATACAGTAGCTATGCAGAAATATCTGCTTCCTAATGCCACTGTAGTAACGCCTAATTTGTTCGAAGCAGCACAGCTTGCAGGAGTAGCTCCAATAACTACTCTTGATGAACTAAAAGAGGCAGCTAAGAAAATACACGCATACGGACCGAAATATGTGCTTATAAAAGGCGGAAAATCATTTAGTCCTGATAAAGCAATAGACGTTCTTTATGATGGTAATGAATTTAGAATATTTGAATCTGAAAAAATAGATACTGCATATACTCATGGTGCAGGGTGCAGTTTTGCAGCATGTCTGACTGCTGAACTGGCGAAGGGTGAAAGCATTGAAAGTGCTGTTGATACTACAAAAGGATACATAACAGAAGCATTAAAAGAATCTTTCCCGCTGAATAAATTCGTAGGGCCGCTTTATCACAAAGCTCTTGCGGAAAAATAAGAAAATAAAAAAATTAAGCATAACTTTTCTGACTGCTTAATTTTTTTTATTATAGACTTAAGTCAGTTGAGTACGCAAAGCGTATGAAACATAAAACCACCCGCTATGCGGGTGAGGAAAACAAAGTTGTACAAAAAAACACCGATCCAATATAATAGAAGTTGTTCAAGCTACTATTAGAGAGGATGGTGTAAAGATGGCTAAAAAAAGTAATAGCCTATCCCATACAAAGTGGATGTGTAAGTACCATATTGTATTCACCCCTAAGTATAGACGAAAAATAATATATAATCAATATAAAAAAAGTGTAGGAGAAATATTAAGGAGTCTATGTAAATATAAGGGAGTAGAATTACTAGAAGGGCATTTAAAGCCGGATCACGTACATATGTTAGTAAGTATACCACCTAAATTAAGTGTATCAAGTTTTATGGGATATTTAAAGGGCAAAAGTGCATTGATGATGTTCGATAGACATGCAAATTTAAAATATAAATTTGGAAATAGACACTTTTGGTCGGAAGGATATTATGTAAGTACAGTAGGATTAAATGAATCGACAATAAGAAAGTATATTCAAGAGCAAGAAAAGCATGACATAGTACGAGATAAAGTAAGTGAGAAGGAATATGAAGATCCCTTTAGGGATAAGTCGAAGTGATAAGAAACCTCTTTAAGAGGTAGCCACGAGTCAAAGACAATAGTAGCTTGAGCGAAGAGAAAGCAGGCGCCTTGAGGCGTAGTCAGAGACCCGTTGGCTTATAGCCAAGGAGCAAACCACCCCTTGAAGGGGTGGTCCTGATTAATTAATTTTTATTTACCATTACCACTACCACCGTTACAAGACGATAAAAAAGTCATCCCTGTACATTCTGCATTTTATAAAACTATTCAAGTATAATATTGTTCAGTAAATCAGATCTCATAATATCAAACGGCATTACCCAGCTCCCGCCGTCAGAGTCCAGATCAATTTCCCTTCCTGTGGTTTTTCCTGCTTTTTTGAATACATCATAAACAAACTGTGAACAGTAAAGTCTTTTATCAAAGTTTTTATCAAAAGTAATACCATACTTTTTGTTAATAGTAAGCTCTATCTCTTTCATAAGCTCAGCCCTGAAATTATCATCTATTCCCTTTAACCTGAAAATAGCGACTTCTCTGTCAAGGTCAGCCCATGTAAAAAGCGGGACTTCCTGATAACCGGAAAAATATCCGGGAAATTCCACAACTTTTTTTTCATCATTAAGAATAACTGAGTGTCCCCACATTTCTCTGAATCGGCTGCCTTTAGACAAAATAAGAATATCTCCCGGCATTAGCTGATCCATTTTACTGATAACCTCTCTGGGAGTATACCATTGATAATTCGGGTCTATACTTTCACAGGAAACCAAAAACAATATCATAAGTAACATAATTATTTTTTTCATGTAATCACCATATAAATTATAATAAAATTTCAGTGATATGTAAATAGCAAAAGAGTCATATCTTATTTTATATTACTTTTATATCACTAAAATAAGTATAAAAAAATACAATAATATAAAATATTTTATTCTTGTGATATAATATTAATACTTTATCCTGTTTATATTTTGAACAATGAAATATATTTAAAACGGGAATATTTCACTTTAGGAAGAAAAATTTAGAAATTTATGATGTTTATAATGAGGAGAGTAATATAATGAATATAGTAGCACCAGCAGGAAGCTATGAAAAAATGGAAGCAGCGGTAAAAGCCGGAGCAGATGAGGTATACTTCGGGTTAAGAGGATTCGGTGCAAGAAGGAATAATAAGAATTTTGGTATACAGGAAATTCTTGACGGAATAGATTATGCACATTCAAGAGGGGGGAAAACACTTCTTACATTAAATACGATTATGAAAAATATAGAAATAGAGAGTACAATATATAATTTTTCCAGAATATACGAGCATGGAATTGATGCAGTGATAGTACAGGACTTAGGTTTTTTAAAGTTTTTATCTGAAAATTTTCCGGGTCTTACTCTGCACGGGAGTACACAAATGACAGTAGCCAATCATGAGGAAGCTAATTTTTTGCAAAAAATGGGGCTTTCAAGAGTGGTACTTGCCAGAGAGCTTACATTTGAGGAGATAAAGGAGATCAGAAAGAATACTACTATAGAACTGGAAGTTTTTGTTTCCGGGGCCTTATGTATCGCATATTCGGGAAATTGTTACATAAGCAGTTTTATTGGCGGAAGAAGCGGGAACAGAGGTCTTTGTGCTTATACATGCAGAAAGAAATTTCTGGATGAAAATAATAAAAGTGCTTATTTTCTCAGCCCTAATGATCAGTTTCTTGAAGAGGAAGTAAAAAAACTCAAGGAAATAGGAATAAATGCCATAAAGGTGGAAGGCAGAAAGAAAACAGAACAGTATGTATATGAAACTGTGAGTTATTATAATGAAATTCTTAATAATAAAGACAGAAAAAGCCAGTCTTACAAGTTATTTAACAGAGGATATTCAAAAGGGTATTTTCATGGTGATGATAAACTTATGAATTTTGATTATTCCTCAAATTTTGGATATAAACTGGGTGAAAAAGTATCAGGGGGTAAAGTCAGGCTTGAAGACGAACTTAGCCTTGGTGACGGCATACAGTTCGTAGGAGAGGACTATGAGAGACTGGGCGGAGTTTATATAAATAAAATTCTTGCTGATAATATAAAAAAGGAAAAAGCTTTCAAAGGGGAAACTGTATATCTGGGGAGAATTCCTGAAAATACAAAGTATATTTATAAAAATTATTCAAAAGAACTGCACGACAGTATAAATCATGAAATGAAAGTAAAAGAAAGAAAAATGAAAATAAATGCAGAATTTTTTGCTGCTTTGGATAAAAATCCGGTATTAGCATTTACTGCGGAAAATCTTAACGGCGAAGTAATAAGTGCAGAATGTGAAAGGGAGACATTAAAGGAAACTGCTAAAAAATCCATAGATATAAATATAATAAATGAAAAAATATCCGAACTCGGGGATACTTCATTCGAGCTTGGTGATATCAATATTGATTATGATAATAAAGCATTTTTTTCATTCAGTGAATTAAAGCAGATGAAAAGAGAGTGTGCAGAAAAATTAAAGGAAAAATTATTGGATTCATACAGAAGAGAAGGAAAAACTGTAAAAGTAAGAAATTTTGAGAATAATTATAATAACAGTCCGGTTTTCTCTGCAATGGTGTCGAATAAAGAACAGGAAGCGGAATGCAGGGCAAACGGAATAGAAAAGATATATTACAGACAGTTTGATGTGGCAAAAGAAAGTAAACTTGATAAAATAGACCTGAATTCAAAACTGGTTTCAAATCTTTATCAGATTTTGAAATCGAAAACTGATAAAAAAAGTGTAGACTGGAACCTTAATATATTTAATAACTACACTGTAGACCTTTTTGGGAGCTTTGACGGCGTGGAAACTATTTTTCTGTCTCCTGAGCTGAACTATGAACAGCTGAAGGGGATCAAAAGTAAAATAGTAAAAAAGGCTATGGTAATTTATGGGTATCTGAAAGGTATGTATATAGAATATCCTATATTTGAGAAAGAATATAAGGAACTGCACGGTGATCATAATGATATGTACAGAGTAGTAAGAAACGGTCTGGATAATATGGAAATTTATATGGATAAACCTATGAATCTTATACCAAAATTAGAAGATATACGAAAACTGGGGCTAGATGAGCTACGGCTGGATTTTACCTTTGAAAAACCTGAAGAAGTAAGAGAAATTATAAAAAGTCTGGATACTGGAGAAGGTAAATATAATCCTTATTGTTTTGAAAGAGGAATTTTTTAAATAGATGGTCATAACTTCACATTAACTTCATATTGCTGTGTAATAATAAGAATATAGAATAAGAATTCTAGCGTATATTAACTTTATTACAATTTTAAATGAAAACACTAGCAGGAGGCGTTATGATTAGGATAAATTTTAGGAAGATAGTTTTATTTGCAGCTTTATTGTTTGTATTTGTAGGGTGTGACCTGAAAAAAGCAGAGGAAGCTTACGAAAAAGGAGATTATGTAACTGCTGTTGAGTACAGTGTCAAGTATCTCGACGGGAAAAAAACATTTCCAAACAATAAAGAGAGTAAAAAAATACTTGAGAATCTTGAGAATATAGTAGACTATTATGAAAAAAATATAACAGCAGCAAAAACTACAGATACTAAGATAAAGTATATGTCTGAATTCTGGGAAATAAGAAAACTTGTGGATAGAAAGTCTTATGACAGACAAATAGCCTTTTTTACAGGAAAATATACTTTGGAAGAACTGGGGATAAATGTAGCTGAGCAGTATTATATAAAAGGAGATAGTATAAGAGCGGTATCTACAGCGGATTATCAGAATAAAGCACTGGCATATGAGGCAGGATTCAGCTATTATAACTATAAAGATATAAAACAGAAAGCAGAAGATTACAGATTTAAATATTCAGAGCTTAAAGCCGGAGAATATTACGCAAGCGGTATTTCTGACGAGAAAAACGGAAGATACAGAAATGCCGAACAGAATTTTCTTGCTGCTTATAATATTTATAAAAATTACGGCAGTTATAAAGATTCACAGAAACGTTATCAGATAAATAATGAGAAAGCTGATAAAGAGGACGCAGAAAAATGGTATCAAAGTGCCAGATCACAGCAGGCAAAACAGAATTATTGTGAAGCAGCAGAAAGTTTTTCCGCAGCTGCCGAGGCATATAAAAATCATGGGAAATACAAGGACAGTAGCGAATTAAAAGTAAGTAACGATAAATTATGCAAACAGAAAATTGCTGAAGATTATTATCAGGAAGGCAGAAATATAGAATATAGTGCAAGAGGTAAAAGTGATTACAGAGAAGCAGCAGAAATGTATTACAATGCATATACAGCTTACAAAGGATATGGCGAATATAAAGACTCATATCAAAAATATAAAAATATGGTAGACAGAGGAAAAGTGAAAGTCTATATTACAGATGATCTGGATCATGTAATAAGAGATACACTGAGAAGTGACTTTATAGTAATAATATAAATATAAATACAGCAAGTGCCACAGATTATATACCGGTATCAATGACTAAAGGGACATTAATACTGGACAGAGATATAAATCTTGACGATAGCAGTGATTTGTATAAAAATTCAGAAATTTCATTAGTTTCAGTGAACCTTGAAAGTGGTAAAATAATAAAAGGAACACAAAATAATCAGATAGGAATAGCACAAAAAAATTATGATAAATCATCAGGGATAGAAACAATAAAAATAATAAACGACGGAATAGTGGATTTGGAAGGGTCAGAATCAATAGGGGTAATAACAGATTACGGTCATATAATAAATAATAATATGATTAAAACAACAGGAGAAAAATCAGTAGGAGTGTATTCTGCTAATGGAACAATAGTAGAAAATAACGGCGATATAATAGCAGGAGGAAATAACAGCACAGGAATATACGGAGCGAATTATCTTGATGGAAGAACAGGTTCATCAGTGCTGGGGTATGGAAATGATAAAATAGATATAACAAATAACGGAAGAATAGTATCAGAGGGAACAGGAAGAGTATATGGAATATACGCAGCTAATATTGCAGCATCAAAGGGAGATTCCAAAATAAATCTAGAAAATGGAACAATAGATATATCAAGTTCACGAGGCGGTATAGGTGTATATGCAGATAATACAACGGTAACAGGCGGAGGAACACTGACAATAGGTTCGGATTCACTAGGAATGTATATTAAAGACAGTGATGTAAATCTGAGCAATATGATATTAAATATAAATGGTAATAATTCACTTGGATTTTATCTTGAAGGTACGACAAATTTCAGCGGTTTAGGAATCATAAATGTGGATGGTAAGAATATATCTTTATTTAATGTGGCTTCAAATGGAATATTTAACAATAATTTCACAGTAAACTCAACAGTAGGTTCGTCTTATTCCATAGGAAATGTATCAAATGGTACTTTCAGATATGATGGAACAGCCTCATTGTCAAATGGAGGAGGTCTAATAAGCGGGAAAAATTCAGCAGTATTGTTGGATATAAACTCAGATGTATCGGCAGCAGAGAGTAATATAGTAGTGGCAGCAATAGATGGTCGATATACAGGAGTTTTACCATCAGGGTTTACAAGCGAAATAGATGGAGAAAACAGAGGGAATATAGCACTTGGAGATAATTCGGCAGGATTATATGGTAAAAATGGTGCAAGATTATTGAATTCAGGAAATATATCTGTAAATAATAATTCACTTGGTATGAAAATAGATGGAGCAGAATCAGCAGCGGTAAATGCAGGAATGATAAAAACAGGAGCAAATTCTGTGGGGATATACGGAAAAGAAACATCAGTATTAAGTAATTTATCTAGTGGTATAATTGAAGGTGGTTTAGGAGAAACAGTAGGTATGTATCTAAATACATCAAATACAGGAACAGTTACAAATGATGGAACGATAGATTTATCAGGTGATAAAGCAAGAGGAATATATACAGAAGGAACAGGAATAAAAATAATAAATAATACAGGAATTATAAAAACAGGTGATTCATCATACATTAATAACGCAGGAATAGGAATATACAGTAAAACAACAGGAGATGTAATAAATAACTCAGGGACAATAATTGCCGGAGTAAACAGTATTGGAGTATATAGTCAGGGAGGTACAGTTAATCAAAATTCTCTAATAAAAACAGCAGGAATAGGGATATATGCAGATGCTGCAATGGTAAATCTAAATGCAGAATCAGTTCTAAAAGCAGAAGATATAGGAATATATGCAGTAAATGGAAGTAATGTAATAAATTCAGGAACTGTAATATTAGGAAATGACAGTTATGGTTATATTCTGAAGTCAGGATCAAATTTGATTAATAATTCACCAGTAACAGTAGGTGATAATGGAGTATTTGTTTATGGAGACGGCTTAGGTACAGTGAATAATAATGCAGATATAATGTTATCCGGAACAGATTCATTTGGATTCTATACAGTAAACGGCGGAAATATAATAAACAACGGAGTAGTAAAAGCTGATACAGGTACAGCAAATATAGGGGTTTATGCTAAGGGAGGAAATATTCAAAATACTGGCGATATAATTGTGGGAGATTCTGTAATACTGGATAAATTAAATACACAAAAAAATCGATATGCAGTAGGAATTTATGGAGATAATACTTCGATATATAACAGTGGAAATATAAAAGTAGGATATTACGGAGTAGGAATTTTTAGTACAGGAAATAATATAGAAAATCATGGAAATATAACATCAGAAGCTGAGGGAGCAATAGGACTTTTCATAGAAAATGGAAAACTTGATAACTATGGAAATGTTACATTAGATGGAGACAGTTCTATGGGAATTTATGCAAATAAAGGATCAATAGTAACTAATCACGGGATAATCACAATAAATGGAGATTCATCACAGGGAGTGTACCTAAACAATGAATCAACTCTGGAGAATCACGGTACAATAAATATAAATGGAAATGATAGTCAGGGAGTACTCTTAAAAGGTAAAGGAAGATTAATAAATGCAGGTATAATAAATCTTGCGGCGGGGCTTGTAAATTCAGAAACTGTATTATATGGAACAGTAAACAGTTATCCTGTGCCAAGCATAATAAATGCAGGAATTATAAATGTAAATGAAAACTTTGAGACAAATGGTTTTGATATATCAATAAAAGCAGATCCATTAACAATGAGAACAGCAGAACTAACGGAAGATCTTGGAGCAGCCTTTGTATCAGATGCAGTTAAATTTTATGCGCCGGGATTCAGCACAACAGAGCCAATAAGCGTACTTGCTGGATTCACTACAGGAACACATGCCGAAACATATAAACTAAAAGATGTATTTAATCCTACAACAGAAGGAGGAGCAAATTCGGGTCTGGTAAAAGTGAAAAGTAAATCACTGACATGGTCGGCAACACCAATAATAAACAGTAACGGGAATGTGGATATCTGGATGCAGAAGATACCATATGACGAGTTTACAAGCGGATTATGGTTTGAGGATTTCGGGCTGGCTTTGGATAAAAAATATGTCGGTTCGGCAGGGGATGCAGGTCTTATATTTGATAAGATAGATACAATAGAAACAGAGTATGATTTTAGAAGAATAATATCAAACCTCGCAGGAGATATATATGCAAATATGAATCAGAGAGAAGAGACAATAGGTGATGTATTTGACAGTTCACTTCATTTACTTCAGAATTCAAAGAATAATACAAAAGAAAATGTAAAAATAAATGTAATAGCTGGAAAAGGAAGTGTAAAAGAAAACACAGAAGGAGTGGTCGGGTACGATTATGAAGCAGTGGGAGTTCTTGCATTAAGAGAAGTGGAGAGAACATACAGGCATACATTTGGTTATTCATTAGGTTATACACACACAAGCTTTGAATTCAAAGATGGGAACAATAGTGAGGAAGATGCGGATTCGATTCAGTTAGGACTGCATAATAAATATAAATCAAATGACTGGATACTGAGAAATGATCTGACAGGAAGAGTGGGATTTCACAATACAGACAGAGGTTTGAACTGGGGAAATGCTGAAAATTCAACTATGAAAGGAAGTTATGAAACATACAATATAACAAGTGATAATAAATTAGGGAAAGAAATATCACTTGGGAAAAGAGTAAATATAACTCCTTACGGCGGAATAAAAGCAATGTATACAACAAGACCAACATTCAGCGAAAGCGGATTGGAATCACTGGAAGTGAAAGGAAACGATGCTTGGAGTATAAAACCAAAAGTAGGTGTGGAACTAAAAGGAGAAGTACCTTTAGGAAACAATGAAAGCTGGAAATTGAAAGGGGCAGTGGACATAGCTTATGAATATGAGTTAGGAGATCTGAATGAAAGAGAATATGCAAAATTAACAAAAGTAGAGACAGATTACCATAAGCTTGCAAAACCTGAAAAGGATAAGGGACAAATAAGAACCGGAGCTTCAGTAGGAGTAGAAGTAGAAGACAGATATGGAATCTTCATAACAGGCGACTATCGAACAAGAAATGATAATCAGGATGATTACAGAGTAGGTATAACATTAAAAACAGTATTTTAAAAAAGAAAATATAATTTAAACAAAAATTTTGGTATGTTCTTGTTTAAAAAAGATTTTCTCAGTGAAAAAATGTTAATGTTAATACTGGAGTTTTAAACTTATCAGATTGAGAAAAATATAAAATAAAGTATACCTTTTTTACATTGTAAAAGGGGTATATTTTTTTGTGAAAATGACCCGGTTTCTTCTCTGTATCAAGAAGAAATACAGAAGAGGAGAAAAGAGTGCCTCGCTGTTTATGCTGACAAAATAATAACAGGATCGATTTATCAGGTTTCTAAAAATGTGATATAGAGTAGTTGGAAATAATATTATGTGTGTAAATTGCAAGAAAAGCTGAATTATTTCATCTGACTTTTTTATTTTACAACAAAATTTATTTAAGATCAGAAAGTAAAAAATTATAAAATTTAAGCCTAAAATAAATTATAATATTTTCTGAAATATAGTATAATAGAGACAGTTTTATTAAAAGGAAGGGATTATGGAAGAAAAAATATTTGCCGGGATAGATCTCGCATGGACATCAAACAATGAAACTGGTATATGCATGATAAACGAACACGGGGAAATTCTATTTTCTCATTCCGAAGTATATAGTAATGCTGAAATATGCAAAGTGTTTCTTGATTCTGATATAACTTGCGGAAAAAATGTATATATAGGAATAGATGCACCTCTTATCTTCCCTGAGGATGTTAAAGAATACAGAACTGCTGAAAGAGAATTGAAAAGAGCTGATATAAACGGGTTTCACTTATCAAGTTTTCAGGTTTCAAAGGAATATATGCTAAAAACATACAGAGAAAGCCGCGGTGAAGATATTTCAAGGTATCTCGCAGAAAATAAAAAATATAATTATACTGATAAACTATTTACACACAGTCATGAAGTAGTAGAGACATTTCCCACTGGTATAACTGCTGGTATTTTTCCGGAAATTTTCCCGGCAGGATATAAGTTAAAGGGAAAAAAAGCTGATAGTATAAAGGGTTACGATATATTATATAAGAAAATAAAAGTTTTTGAAGAGAAAAAAATAATAAATGGATTTACGGAGAATTTTAAGCTGCCGGAGGATGATATGAAACGAAAGGAATATAAGAGCTTTGAAGATAGAATAGATGCTTTTCTATGTGCTTTTGCTCTCTTTCTGGTACATAAAAATCTGGCTTCGGAACTTTATTTCGGCAATAAGGAAAAAGGATTGATTTTTCTGCCGTTGAAATAATAATAAATTTTATTTTATAGAAAGAGGTGTACATTCATGCATGCTGAAAGTTTAAAAAAGATAAACGCTAAATTTTCCATGATCCAGTGTTCATTCATGATGTCGTTTAGTGCAATAGTTGGTTTTTCGGTAGTACTGCTGAAATCAAGGAATTTTAACAGCTCTGAAATAGGAATAATACTTGCTGTAGAGTGTGTGGCCTCTGTTTTTTCCCAGACTTTTCTGGGGAATTTTGCCGATAAACATAAAAAAATACCGCTGAAATGGATTCTTCTGGTTATAATAGTGCTGAGCTTTATTATAAATACAGTTCTTATGTTTATACCGTCAGAATTTTTTATCACTATGTTTATTTTTGTTATGATAGGAATGACGGAATATTCTGCGACAGGTTTAATAAATGCTCTGGCAATACAGTTCGTAAACAGGGGGATTCCGGTAAATTTTGGTCTGGCAAGAGGATTAGGCTCTCTGGCATATGCAGTAGGCGGTTTTTTTATAGGGAAAGTAGTTACAGCAAAAGGGCCTGAGAGTATACTTGTTATTCATGCTGTATTTTTGATAATAATGATAATATCAATATGTATTTTTGATAAACCGGATTCAATACCGGGGATAGCAAATACACATAAAGAACATCATGAAAAAAATGACAGCGTATGGCGTATGCTTGCTGCTAATAAAAAACTGCTGTATTTTCTCACGGCAATGATACTGACATTTATAAGTCACGGAATGCTGGCTAATTTTCTTCCGCAGATAGTGGAACATGTAGGAGGAAACAGCGGAGATTATGGTACTGCAATGTCGCTTGCCGCTTTGAGTGAAATTCCCACTATGGTGTGTTTCAGCTTTTTTATGAAAAAGACCACTAGCGGTAAACTGGTAATGCTGTCATTTCTGTTTTTCTTTGTAAAAAGTGTGCTGTTTATATTTTCAAATAATATATATTTTATTTTTGCATTTCAAATGCTGCAAATACTTGGATATGGTCTTTTTGTACCGGCATCTGTATATTATGTGAATGAAATAGTGGCGGAAAACGAAAAAATAAGAGGACAGTCGCTGGTAACTGTAGCGTCAATGGGAATAGGAATAACAATAGGAAATCTGCTTGGGGGATGGATACTGGATCTACAGGGAGTTCCTGTAATGCTTATTGTAAGTACAGTATTTTCATTTTTAGGCTTTGTTATAGTTTTTCTGAGTATTGGAAAGAAAAAAACTGCATAATTTCAAAAATAAAATTTTTAAATATGAAAAAACGGGTGAAACTAACATAGTAAACCCGTTTTTATTTTATTCATAAAATCTTAGAAAGCAGAAAAACCGCTTTTCTCAATCATTTTATATAAAAAATTATTTAAGCCTGATTCTTTTTTTGCCATGTCGTAATCGAGGGTAAAGTCACCGTCTTTATTAGTCCACAGTCTGTCAAAATAAGTAAGTACCTCATTTGAAAATTCAGAATCATAAGGTGCAATAACTTTTAGTTCAGATTCCAGATTAAAGTCCCGAAGATTACGTCTTGTAAAGTTACCTGATCCGCCGTATGCTACCAGATAATCAGCTTTTTTAACCAGCATAAGTTTGGTATGGAACTGTTCCTCGCCGTTGTTATACCATCTGAGATTAATAACTCCGGGATTATTAAGACTTTTTTTCACGATTTCGTCAGCAGCTGTTTTATTTGGAATTCCTCCTGATTGATTGGAAGTAATGCTGTTGTTCAAAATAATATCGAAATTTACACCTCTTTTAGTAGCATTTATAATTTCTCTTACTACAATTCTATCAGCAAGGTAAAACTGGGCAATAAGTATTTTATCTCCAAAAACCGCATTTTTTATTTCATCTGTTACGCCTTTTCCGATTTTTCCTTCTGTAAGATACTGTACTGAATAGATTCCTTCTTTAGCGGGAATTATTTCCAGCTTATGGTTAGGGATATTTTCTTTGGAAAATTTCGCAATATCCTGTTCTCCCTGAAAAATATCCTGCATAATTTCACCGTTTGTTTCAAAGGCAATATTAGAGTGTCTCGAACCTTCTCTATGAGGATTGGCAGAAGGAAGAAAAACAGTTTTTTCATTCATAATTACTTTTCTGTGATTTGCCTTTAGATTCAGAGCTTTTAAAAGGCTTCGCATTGTTACTTTCGGAGCGGTCTCGGAATCTATAGGATTTTTGATTTTTCCGCCGTTCTTTTTATTGCCGAATGGCCTGATAAATGTCCGCCATATTGGTGAATAGACCCACACAGGATCATTCAGATGGTCAAGATCAATATAGATTATTTTTACTCCGAGATCAGTAAGAGGCTTATATAATTCATTATCAAAAGAGCCGTAAAAATTATTATTCGGATCAAGAATAATATAAACATCCAAATCCGGATTCTTTTGCTTCTTCTCTACAATTTTATCTCTTAGTTTCTCAGCGAGAGGGTATAATTTATCAGAGGCTTCCTTCCTCTGAACCCAGTCATTAAAGAGAAATACATCCAAAATAAAGAAATCTTCAGCTTCATCAAGAATTTCGTAGACTCTGGGCCATATATTACTTTCATAAACAATTTCATCATCTTTTTTATAAGTAAGATCATAATAAAATTTTACATCGTCTGCTTTTCTCACGGGTGATTCTATTGAAGTACCCGAAGGTACAGCAGAACATGAAATTAGTATTAGTGTAAAAACCAGATAAAGTATTTTTTTCATATGCTACTCCTTATTTTTTATTATATTTTACTCTATTGAAACAAATATTTCAAATTTTCTTATTTTACGATGATGAAATAATGAAACGAAAAATCATAATAAAAAATATTATTGTTTGACTAACAAAATAACTTTAGTTTATAATGTATTATCTGTTTAATAAAAGTAATTCATATAAAAATAAGATTTAGAGGTGATTATGTGAAAAGAATAGGAATGATTTTTTTGAGTTTATTACTGGTTTTCAGTTGCGGGAAGGAGAGTACAGTTAAAGAAACCAAAGATAGCAGCAGTGAAAAAGCAACGGTGAAATTTATTTTCCCCGATGGTCTTCCGGCGCTTTCTGTTTTGGGAATGTATTCTGAAAATAAGCAGTTCGAGGACAGTATTAATATAGAGTATGAGAAATCTGCCACAGTGGAAACACTTGTGGGGAGTCTTCTTACAGCAGATGAGAATATAATTGCAATAGTACCGTCAAGCCTTGCTGCACAGCTTTATAACAAAAGTATGGGGTATAAAATATTAGGTACTGTTTCATGGGGTTCTCTATATTTGGTCAGCAGTGAGGATGTAAAAAGTATTGAAGATCTGAAAGATAAAAAGACAGGGATAATAGGAAGAGGGCAGACACCTGATATTGTTTTCAGAAATATATTAAGTAAAAATAATATTGATCCTGAAAGCCTGGATCTGGAGTATTTTGCCTCGGGAACAGAACTGGCAAATGCAATTGCTGCAGGGAAAATAAAGACAGCTGTATTATCTGAACCGGCTGCTTCCATGCTTCTGAAAAAAGACAGCAGTGTAAAGAGAGTATTATCCATAAATGATGAGTGGAAAAAATTATACTCAAATGAAAATGGTTTTCCGCAGGCTGCTTTGATCATTAAAGAAGAACTTTTGAAAAAGTATCCGGGTATTGCCGAAAAGCTCGCAGCAGAACTTGGAGAACAGGGAAAATGGCTTAGAGAAGGGGATAATAAAGAAGAATCCTTGAAAAAAGGAGAGCTGAGTGTACCAGCAGCAGTTTTACCTGAAATAATAAAAAACTCAAATATTAATTTTTTACAAATAAAAGGAACAGAAAAAGATTATATAGAATATTACAAAATATTATCGGACTTTGATGCGAAAGCTATCGGCGGGAAAGTTCCTGATAGCGGGATTTTTTATGAAAAATAAGTATTTTGTCTTTACTTTTTCAGTTATAGTAACAGGAGTAGTATGGGAACTGCTGTCTAAGTATACAGGAAATGATGTGATATTTCCGGGTTTGATTTCTATTTTTCGTGAAATAAAACTGATAATCAGCAAAGATGTCTTTTTTAGAGAAGTATACAGTACATTTATCAGAATTTTTACTGCATTTTTTATATCTCTTGTAAGTTCACTGATTTTAGGAATTCTATCAGCTAATATAAAATCAGTGCGGATATTTTTGAAACCTCAGATTAGCTTTGTAAAATATGCACCGATTATTGCAATGATAGTGCTTATACTTATCTGGTTCCCAAAAGAGATATCACCGCTTGTAATAGGAACAATAATTTCGTTCCCAATATTCTACGATAATATTACTGGAAGTATAAATAATATTGATCCTGATACCAAAAGGCTGATAAATGTATTTCATATAAGCAGAAAAGATTCCATAATAAAGATATATTTCCCTGCTCTTCTGTTTAATCTGATGAATATAATGAGTTCAGTTTTCGGATTGATTTTGAAAACTGTGATAGCGGGTGAAATATACAGTCAGCCGAAATACGGTATGGGAAGCGGTATCCTAAATGAAAAATTAACACTTAATACAGCAGGAATAATAGCATGGATAATAATAACAGTATTTTTTTCACTGATAGTGGATTATATTTTTCGTTTTTTACGCAGCAGAGTGATGTTTTGGAGGAATAATGACTGATTATAAATTTGAGAATATAAACATAGCTTTTGGATCAGATGTAATATATAAAGATTTTTCAATAGAATTTGAAAAAAATAAAATAACTACAATACTTGGACGTTCAGGATGCGGAAAAACAACACTTTTGAATTACATTATGAAAGATATTCTGAAATATGAGGATTTGAGCTGTGTTTTTCAGGAGGAGAGTCTGGTAGAATGGCTCACTGTTCGCGAAAATATAGATATTATATTAAGAAACAAAAAAATTTCAAAAGCCGAAAAAGAAGAAATAATCCTAAAAAATCTGAAACTGGTAAATCTGAACGGATATGAAAACTATTATCCGGCGAAATTAAGCGGTGGTATGAAACAGAGAGTAAATATAGCAAGAGCTGTATCTTACAGTTCTGATCTTCTCTTTATGGATGAACCGTTTAAATCAATAGATATTATCAATAAAGCAGAAATAATAAAGAAGCTGAAAATAGAAATAAAAAAGCGTAGTCAGACAACTATTATGGTATCCCATGATCTGGATGAAGCTATAGACTTTTCAGATAATATAATCTGTATATCCGGAGGTATAGAAAAAAAATAAAAAAATTTTCTATAAATAAATATATTTCTAAGGAAACACTGATAAAATATATCTGATAAGTGGCAAATCTTGTTAGCGGTGACATTACATTTATCAGGAAACTTTGATTTTTGGCGCTTAAAATAGACTTTGGAGTGAATGGATGAAATTATATGAGATAATACTGGCGTATTTACTAATGATAAATATTTTTACAATGTATACTTTTTTTCTGGATAAGAGCAAAGCCAAAAATAAAAAATGGAGAATAAAAGAAAGTACACTTTTTCTTTTATCTATAATCGGTGGAAGTCTGGGTGCCATACTTGGCATGAAATTGTTCAGACATAAAACAAAGCACTGGTATTTTAAGTATGGTATTCCTTTTATACTGGCGGTTCAGGTAATTTTAACTGTGTACACAGCGGTAAGATTCCGCGATCTGTAAAAGGAGATGAAAAAGATGAAAAAGTTAAGAAAATTATTTGTATTAACAGGTTTGTCAGCTTTGGTGCTGTCATGCGGAAATACACAGGCTGCATCTACAGCAGCAGCTAAAAGCAATCCTGCAGTTAATACACAGGTTTTGGGGCAAGTGGCTATGAAGAACTGGTTTGGTATGAATGCTGAGCAATTACGACGTCAGGTAAGAGGTACCAAAGATGTGTATATGATAAATGCATCAGGGAAGTCGCTCTCAGGTCTGGAAAAGGATGAAGACTGGTTTGGAGAGACTGTAAGAACTGTCTACCATCTTGACGGTGAAAATACTACACTTAGCAGTATAGAACTATATTATCCTGACGGAAATTACAATACGATCATATCAAACATGACAAAGCAGCTTGGAACACCTATATCAAATAAGGTAACAGAGAAAAATATGCCTTCTGTTCAGGAAGCGGAATTCTCAAGAAACGGGTTACATTTCACGGTAACTGATTTCAGCGGATATATATCAGTTATAATTATTCCTGAATAGGGTCACGGAGGTTTATTATGAAAAGAATATCTTTATTTATATTTTTTGCTGTTAGTTTATTTTTATCTGCGAAAACAGAAAAATCACCAGTAATTACTTATAACTGTGATGACAGGAAAGCTTTTCAGATTAGGAAAATAAATGATGATACAGTAGAAGTACGAACAGAGTACGATGTAGCAAGACTAAAAAAAGATAAAAATGCAAGCAGTGAAATATACAGCGGTACAAATTATGAACTCGGCTTACTTGATGGTGCTGCATATTTGAATATTTTCGGATATTTTTCCGACTGGAACAGCGATTTTTATACATATAACAGAAATAACTGGGATAACAGAATGTATGTAAACGAGTTATACAGAGGATGCAAAATAAGCAATTAATAAAAGACTTTTATAATAAATTTAGACAGTGAGTCTAAAATATAAACTGTAAAAATTAAAAAGTAAAAAATAATAAGTTAGAAAATAGAACTGTATTATCAGACAAAACTAATAAAAAGTCTTGAATTTATCGCGATTTTGTTGTATACTCGTCTAGTACCTCACAGCAAAAATTTTATTGATAAATTAATTAAAATATGATACGGCACTTTGATAGGGAATGTTCAGAAACACTATATTCATTAGTCAAAGTGCTGATATCAGAAAAATGTGAGATAATTAAAATGAGGTACGAGTACTTCGGTATTGAAGTATTTATATAATATTTGACCAAAGTACCAGCACCTTAGTTTAAAAACAGTAATAAATTTATAAAGAGGCATAAGTATTTTGATTTCTGAATGTCTGTAATTAAGGCATATTTTATCAAGATACTGTAGTAATGAAGGGAGAAAAAATGAAACAGGCAATGGAATTAAGACAGGGAAGTACATACAGAAAAGATAATGTACCTTATCTGATTGTTAAGGCAGACAGACACCAGTCTACATCTGGGAAAAAAGCAAGAGCAGCTGAGATGAAATTCAAAATAAAAGATCTTATTTCTGGAAAAGTACAGGAAATCACAGTATTATCAACTGAAATGATGGATGATATTATACTGGACAGAAACCAGATGCAGTTTTTATATGCTATGGATGAGGAATATTTTTTTATGGATCAGGAAACATTTGATCAGATAACACTTTCAAAAGATGATTTGGGAGATGCAGTGGATTTTCTTGTTGAAGAAATGGTAATTCAAGTGCTTATGTATGAAGGGACTCCGGTAGGAGTGGAACTTCCTAACACTGTAATAAGAGAAGTAACATACACTGAACCGGGACTAAAAGGAGATACGATCGGGAAAGCAACTAAACCTGCCACAGTATCTACAGGTTATACTTTACAGGTTCCGCTGTTTATAAAAATCGGTGATAAAATAAAAATAGATACAAGAACCGGTGAATATATGGAAAGAGCAAACGATTAATAAATAAAACATTAGGGGGAGTTATGAGGTATTTTGTTTTATTTTTCGTCTTGTTTTCTTTATTATTTCCGGAAGACACGATATTAGTCGCAAGTTTTAATACACTGAGACTGGGGAAAAACAAAAAAGATTATTACCAGTTTTCAAAGATACTGTCAAAATTTGAACTGATAGGGCTACAGGAAGTAATGAATGAAAATAGTCTGAAAATAATAAAAGGTAATCTGGAAAAAATAACAGGGAAAAAATGGGAATATCATATATCTGAAAAACCAGCAGGCAGAGGTGAATACAAAGAATATTTTGCCTATATATGGCAGAAAGAAAAAGTGAGTATAAAGGAAGCCGTTGGTTATTACCAAAAAGAAAAGTCAGCGGACTTTGAAAGAGAACCTTACGGTGTATGGTTCAAAGCAGGAGAATTTGATTTTATATATGTACTGGCTCATTCAGTATATGGAAAACGTGAAAGGGAACGTATTCTTGAGGCAGCGAGATACATTTTGGTATATGAGTTTTTTCAGAATAAGGTTCCGTTAGAAAATGATGTAATAATAGCAGGAGACTTTAATCTGCCTGCGGATAACAGAGGATTCGGCAAGCTTTTAAGACATCCAGAGCAGATAGAATATATCTTGAATCCGGATGTTGACCTTACTACATTGGGTAAAAAATCACTGGTAAATCCATATGATAATTTTTTTATAAGCAGGAAACAAACTAAGGAGTTTACAGGAAGATACGGAGTATATAATTATATAAAAAATAATTATGAAGAGATAAAATCATATATATCGGATCATCTTCCTATTTATATAGAGATCAACACTTCTATGCAGGAAATACTTCGCTCATAAAATAAAAAAGATTTTACAGAAAAGTAGTTTTTATTTTATGAAATATTTATATATAAAATTATTTAAGCAAAAGGAGAATTAAAAAAAGAAGTATGAATATTCTTTTTTTAATAACAATTTTATGATACAATATGATACAGAATATAAACGAGAGGTAATAAATGAAGAAAAATAGCTACATACTAATAGCAGTATTATGTTTATTATTTCTATCATGCAGCAGTATTAAGACGCCTCCTCCGGGAGTAGACTTTGAAAGTAAGGAATATCACAGTGATATAGCAGAATTCAGGTATGATCTGTCATATCTCACTAAAGACGGAGATGCTGCATATGATACACATATTTTCAACAAAGTATATAAAAATATAGATGAAGCAGAGGAATTTTTGATAATTGATATATTTTTATATAATCAGATATATGACAGAAATTTTGGGAAATTTCCCGAATTTTCCGAACAGTTTTCCCAAAAGCTGATTGATAAGAAAAAGGAAAACGAAGATTTTAAAATATATCTTCTTACTGATGAAAATAACCGTTTGTACGGCTCTTACGATAATCCTATATTTAAAAAGCTGGAACAAAACGGAATTGATGTGACAATGGTAGAAATATACAAACTTAAGGATATATATCCATGGTATTCTCCCATTTGGAGAACTTTTATAGAACCATTGGGAAATCCTATAGAAAAAGGATGGATTCCGAATTTTTACGGAAAACAGTATCCCGATATGGCAATAAGAAATATATTAAGAGCAGTAAATGTAAAGGCTGATCACAGAAAAATTTTTACTACTGAAAAATCACTGATATTAACTTCTGCTAATATACACGATGCAAGTTTTTATAATAGTAATACATCTTTTGAGGTAAACGGAAATATTATTAATGAATCTATAGAAAATGCAAGATTAGTAGGAGAATTTTCAAATAAAAAAATAGATGTAGAACCTGATTATGAGTATCCTGACTATGAAGACTCCAGATATAAGGTGAAGATGATAACAGAACTGAAAGTAGGAGAGACACTGGACAGGGACATAAAAGCTACAAGGGCGGGTGATAAAATTCAGATAGGAATGTATTTTTTATCTGATAAAGAAGTAATAAAACATCTGATAGATGCAGCTAACAGAGGAGTAGAAATACAAATGATCCTCGACAGAAACAAAGATGCTTTTGGAATGGATACAAACGGGCTTCCGAATAAGCCTGTGGCTAAAGAAATTATGAAGAAAACAAAAAATAAAGTACAAATAAAATGGTATTTTACAAATGGAGAACAATTTCACACAAAATATATGAAAATAGAAAAGAAAGACGGAACAGTAATTGTAAATGGAGGTTCGTCGAACTTTATAAGAAAAAACATAAGGGGATTCATAATGGATGCTAATCTGAGAATAGTAACCGATTCAGAAGCTCCGATTAACTTGGAAATGAACGATTATTTCAAAAGATTATGGAATAACGAAGATGGAATATACACACTTAATTATGAAGATGAACCGACAACAGGATTTTTTAGGGATACTTTATTTCATATAGAAAGATTTACAGAAATTGGGTCATTTTAAATATTTTGATTAAAAAGAGGTAGATGGTAAGTATGAAAAGAATTATAATATTGTTTTCTTTATTATTAGTACTTTCTTGCGGTGAAAAGAAAAACATAGATAATACGGAAGAGAAAAAAGATACACAAACATCAGAAAATATTAATAATGGAAATCAGGATACTTCTGGAATAACAGCACTTGGACAGAGTATGATTGATGATAATAAAATGAATTCTGATCAGAATGTTGATCAGGCTAAAATAGAACAGGCTAAAGAGGCTGCTAAAAACGGTGATGTTCAGGCAATGCTGGCTCTTTCAGCTTTTTACTATCAGAGCAATGAAAAAGAAGAGTCTAAAAAATGGCTGGAAATGGCAGCAGAAAAAGGAAATAACGATGCAATAAGAAATCTTGCGATAATAAGTAAAGAGATGGGGAATGAGAAAGATTATCTAAAATGGTCACAAAAATATGCATTAAACACGAATGATAAGAATATGCTCGCAGCAATAGGCGGAACATATATGAATGAAAAAAATTATTCAGAAGCTAAAAAATGGTTTGAAAGAGCATATAATGCCGGAGAAAAAAGAGTAGACATAAATATAGCCCAGATAAATGCAAGTCAGAAAAACATGTCAGAAGCACTGAAGTGGTACAAAAAAGTCGTGGCTCGTGGTGAAACAAAGGCTAATACATATATAGGGTATATATATCTGGATCAAAACAAAAATACAGAAGCCAGATCATATCTTATAAAAGGCTATAATGCCGGTGATAAACAGGCAGCAATGGCTATAGTAGAAACATACAGAAGACAGAAAGATATGGAAGGCATGAAAAAATGGTATGGTATAGCTGCTGCAAATGGAAATAAAGATGCTAAAAAAGCTCTGGCATCACTTAATTCTTCAACAACTTCGAAATCGAATTTTGATAATACACCGTTATTTCAATCACAATTTGATAGCAGCCGTCCAAGTTTAACAGGAGGAACACCTGAAAAATCAAAAACAAATACTCCTGAAACAACTGTTAATATAGTTAAAAATGGACAAAATCAGACTCAGACTCAGAATCCGAGTGTCAAAGTGGACTATAACGTACCTCAGGAGCCAAAAAAGGGTAATTCTGATCCTAATGAAATGTTTAATGTGGAATAATAATTAATAAAAGAAATGAAGGAGGGAAAATGAAAAAGTATTTTTTGATAGCAATGTGTTTTTTATTTACTTTATCATATTCAAAGCAATTTTTAACAGTAGAGGATGTAAGAGCAGAGTATGAGCTTATACAAAAAGATATGCCTAAATATGAGAAAGTGACTGTTACTGATGATAATAACAGTACAGAAGGCGGTACAGTAGTTTATCATTACGAAAATAAAAGGTTAAAGGTAATTGTGGGTGATTATTTCGGAGAAACGGGAAAATTACACGAAGAAGTATATTTTGGGGATAACTACCCGATATTTGTGTATAAAGAAAGATCAGAGTATAACGCTCATATAGCTGATAAAAAATTCAATGAGAAAAAAACGAAAGTATATCAGGAAAGATACTACTTTGATTCAAATAAAAATCTTATCAGATACATAGATGAGAAAGGGAAAATAATAGTAAGCGGAGATAAACTGCAAGATAAGTCAATAGAAGTAAAAAATGAGATAATAAGATTATTAAAATTACGTAGTACAAAAAAATAAAAGAAGAACTGCTTCAGAGAGAGGCAGTTCTTTTAATTTTATTATTTTTTTGATGCTCTTATTTTGTTTGGCAGAGAAAAAAGTTTTATAAATCCTTCAGCATCTTTGTGACTGTATAATTCGCCGCTGTCACCGAAAGATGAGATTTTTTCACTGTAAAGCGCGTAGTCTGAATATCTTCCAGCTACTTTTATATTTCCTTTATATAATTTTAATTTTATAGTCCCTGTAGCATTTTCGTGTATTTTATCGACGAAAGCATCAAGAGCTTCTCTTAATGGTGTAAACCACTGACCTGAATAAGTAATATCCGCATATTTTTGTGAAATTAGTTTTTTGAAATTAAGTGTATCTTTGTCAAAAATAATACATTCCAATTCCTGCAGAGCTTCCATCAGAAGAGTTCCTCCCGGAGTTTCATAGATACCACGTGATTTCATACCAACAACTCTGTTTTCTACAATGTCAGTAATTCCTACACCGTTTTCCCCGGCAATTTTATTTAATGTTTCAAGTAGTACTACCGGCGGAAGAGCCTTTCCGTCTACTTTAACAGGCCATCCCTTGTCAAATGAAATTTCTACATAAGAAGGTTCATTTTTAGCCTTTTCCGGAGAAGTAGTCATTAGATATAAAACATCTTCCTGATGTTCTGTAGTAAGATCTTCAATATCTCCGCCCTCATGTGAAATATGCCACAGATTCTGATCACGCGAATATATTTTTTCTTTGGTAACCGGTACGCTTATTCCATGTTTATTAGCATAATCAATAGCATCTTCACGTGAACTGATATCCCACATTCTCCAAGGAGCGATTATTTTCAGATCAGGATCAAAAGAAGCAATGCCTGTTTCAAATCTTACCTGATCGTTCCCTTTCCCAGTAGCCCCGTGACATATATATTTTGCATTTTCTTTATGAGCCACATCTACAAGTGTTTTAGCAATGAGCGGACGGGCAAAAGCAGTACCTAAAAGATATTTATGTTCATAAACAGCTCCGGCTTTTAGTCCTCTGAAAGCATAGTCTCTTACGAATTCTTCCCTTTTATCTTCTACATAAACTTTAGCAGCTCCTGATTCCACAGCTTTTATTCTTACTTCTTCCATATCATCCTCCTGACCGACATCTACACAGCAGGCTATTACATCCAAATCATAGTTTTCTTTGAGCCACGGGATAATAATAGATGTATCAAGTCCTCCTGAATAAGCCAGTACTACCTTATCTTTTGCCATTTTAACCTCCTAAAAATTTTTAAAAATAAAAATCAATGGACACCCATTGACTGATTAAATACTATTAAACTAAAACTAACAGAAATATAATGAAAAACAGTAATAGGAATTTATTGAATAAAATTGTCTAAATTCATTATCCTAAAATTCTTTTTCATCAGTTATCCTCCTATAGCTTATTTATAAATAGAATTTACCATAATTTTATAATAATGTCAATAACCTAAGTATATAATTAAGTTTATGAAAAATAAATAATATATATACTTAAGTTATTTATAACTTGTTATAACAGAAAAACTAAGGCAAAAGTGAGTTTAAAAAATCATTTCCATTTTTTATCTGCATTAAAACATTGTCTTTTGATGTACCGCCAAAAGATTTTCTTTCATTAACACAGTTTTCTGTTTTTATTATTTCTGTGATATCTGATTCAAATGCAGGTGAAAACTCTCTAAAATCTTCCAGAGTCATATCATCAATTGCAATTTTCTTTTCTTCACAGCTGCTTACAATCTCGCCGACAATTTTATGTGCATTTCTAAATGGAATTCCTTTTTTGGCAAGATAGTCAGCCACATCAGTAGCATTCAGAAAGCCGTATTTCATGGATTTTAGTATTTCTTCATCATTGATAGTGGTAGTGGCAAGCATTTCACTAAAAATTTCAAGAGAAATTTCTATATTGTCAATAGAGTCAAATATTCCTTCTTTATCTTCCTGCATATCTTTATTGTATGCCAGAGGTAAAGCCTTCATTGTAGTAAGAATTGCCATAAGATTACCGTATATTCTTCCAGTTTTCCCACGAATCAGCTCTGGTATATCAGGATTCTTTTTCTGAGGCATAATAGAGGAACCTGTCGAAAATGCATCATCAAGTTTTATAAAATTAAATTCTGAAGTACACCAGATTATTATTTCTTCGGAAAATCTGGATAAATGCATGGAGATAATAGAAATAGCAGAAGATAATTCTATTATAAAATCTCTGTCACTTACAGAATCAAGGCTGTTTTGCGTAACTCCAGAAAAGCCCAGTTCCTGTGCCACATAATGTCTGTCGATGTTAAATGTAGTCCCTGCGAGAGCACCGGCTCCCAGCGGCATTTCATCACTTCTGTCAAGATAATCCAGAAGTCTTGTGATATCTCTTCTGAACATCTGAAAATAAGCCATGAGATGATGAGAAAATAGTATAGGCTGAGCTCTTTGAAGATGAGTATAACCCGGTATTATCACATCGATATTCTTCTCTGCCAGATCAATAAGTGTTTTTTCAAGAGAAATAAGCAGTTCTATGATATAGTGTGCTTTATTACGTGTATACATTCTTATATCAAGAGCAACCTGATCATTTCTGCTTCTTGCTGTATGAAGCTTTCCCGCAGCAGAACCGATTAGTTCAGTGAGGCGTTTTTCCACAGCCATATGTATGTCTTCATCTTCAATTCTGAATTCAAAATTACCGTTTTGGATTTCTTCTTTTATTTGAAGCAGACCGTTTTCTATTTCTTTTTGCTCTTCTGCGGAAATAATGTCCTGCTTTGCCAGCATTCTAGAATGTATAATACTTCCTTTGATATCTTCATCTGACATTCTGCTGTCAAACAGAATAGATGCATTGAATTTTTCAAGCAGTTTGTTTGTCTCTTTTTTGAAACGACCTTCCCAAAGCTTCTTCATCTTTCCTCCTAAATTTATTATTTAATTTATTATAGTATATAATACGCTAAATTGAAACAAATATAAAATATTTTTCTTTCTGTGTTATACCTCTAAGATTAAACAAAGTATATTCAAAGTAAAAAATAAGTCGACAGTGATAATTTGTAAGTGTTTTTATAAGAAACTTTGTTTTCTTCATTAAAAACCCCCTTAAGTGCTAGGCTCATAATGTGAGTCTAGTTTTTTTGTACGCTTGCAGTGCATAAAAGGGAGTATAGAACAAAGAATCAGGTAATATAAATATGATAAAATTATAAAAACGGGATAAAATCATTATATTTTAATAATTTTATCCCCGTATATTATTTTTTACCTGTAATTTTATCCTTAACATATTCAGAAATTTCACTTTTATCTATAATAACAGAAAATCTCAACGGAAGAGTTTTCAGCTCGGTAAGCTGCTTTGGAAGTTTAATCCCTGTAACTGCCGACAAATCATCCAGCATTTCATAAGGATTTTCTTTTTCTGTCATATCCAGTGCCTGTGCTGCAGCATATGGGAATTTATAAGGATGGGCAGTGGAAATAACAACTGAGTGTGTCTTATCCCCGCTTTTCTCCAGATATTTTTCCAGTACAGCATAGCCTACGGCAGTATGAGGATCCATTAAGTAAGCAGATTCTGAATAAACTTTTTTAATAGAAGCCACAGTTTCAGCTTCAGTGGCAAAATCTCCGCAGAACTCTTTCTGTATTTCTGCCAGTTCTTCTTTTGTTACTGAAAGAGTATTATTTTTCGTGAGATTATCCATTAGTTCAGATAAACGTCCAGAATTTTCACCTGTAACATAATAAAGATATCTTTCAAAATTCGAAGAAAGAAGTATGTCCATTGAAGGGGAGTTAGTCGTATAAAACGGACGCTCTTTATTATATGTCCCTGTATTGAAAAAATCTGAAAGAACATTATTTTCATTTGATGCTGAAATAAATCTGTTAATAGGGATGCCTAATTTTTTTGCTATAAAGCCGGCCAGTATATTCCCGAAGTTTCCCGTGGGAACTACTACATTGAACTTTTCACCTTCTTTTATAATTCCTTTATTTCTCAAATTTACATAAGTAGTAACATAATAAACTATCTGAGGAAAAAGACGTCCTATATTGATGGAATTTGCACTTGAAAAAGTCATGTTATTTTCCTGACATAATTTTTTGAAATCATCGCTGGAAAAAATATTTTTCACAGCAGACTGTGCATCATCAAAGTTTCCTTCTATGGCAACAATATCAACGTTATTGCCGAGTTGTTTTCTCATCTGGTCTTCCTGCATGGGACTAACACCGTTTTTAGGATAGAACACAATAATTTTTATCCCTTCAATATCACGAAATCCTTCAAGAGCAGCTTTTCCGGTATCACCTGAAGTGGCAGTAAGTATAAGGATATCTTTTTGCTCATTTTCAACCTTTTTGGAAGCTGTGAGCAGGTATGGGAAAAGTGAAAGAGCAAGGTCCTTGAATGCCAGTGTTCTCCCGTGAAAAAGTTCCGTCAGACTTACACCCTGATTAAGATTAACTACAGGGGCTATTTCCGGTGTATTAAATGTGGTACTGCTATAAGCATTATTTATTGACGTTTTTAATTCTTCTTCTCCGAGATCAGGAAAAAATTCTTTTAACACATAGAGAGCAGTCTCCTGATAAGACATATCCTTTAGAATTTCATAATCCAGATTAACCGAAGGAAGGGCATCAGGAATATAAAGTCCGCCGTCGCCGGCAAGACCATGAAGAACTGCATAGCTGGACTTTACAGTCTTTTCATTATTTCTTGTACTTTTGTAGTTCATAGACACCTCACAATTTCTTTTTTATTTTATAATAACATATGCATTTATTAAGTACAAGTAGGTGCAAAATATATATAATATATAAATTAAAAAAATTAATAGTAAGAATTTTTACAGTAATGGTGTATAATATATCTAATAATTACAAAAAAAATAAGCAGGAGAGGGCGAAAAAATGATGGAAAGTGTGGAATTGGTAATATTTGACATGGACGGACTTATGTTTGATACTGAAATGATGTACCTGAAATTTGCGCCAGGTACCGCAAAAGAACTTGGCTATGATGTAAAAGAAGAGATTCTGAGAAAAACAGTGGGAACTAATCATAAATGGGCATATGAGATTTTTAAAGCAGAAGGATTCCCTGATTTTCCGTTTGTTGAATTTTGGAAAATATTGGATAAAAAATATTCGGCTTACTTTGATGAATATGGAGTTCCTGTGAAAAAAGGACTGTTCAATATGCTGGAATTTCTCAAAAGCATTAATATGAAAATGGCGGTAGCAACATCAAGCCGTCGGGTAAAAGCAGAAAGACTGCTGAATGAATCAGGGGCAATGAAATATTTTTCCCTTACAATGTATGGTGATGAAGTCCTGAACGGAAAGCCGGATCCGGAGATATTTTTGAAAACTGCCGATAATCTTAAAACAGAATATGGAAAATGTCTTGTTTTTGAAGACTCGTTAAACGGAATAAAAGCAGCACACAGAGCAGGTATGCTTCCGGTGATGATACCCGATATGATAGAACCAACAGAAGAAATTACTAAACTTATATACAAAAAATGTGACAGCCTTGATGATGCAATTAAAATTTTTAATAAGGAATAGGTGGAAAAATGCAGAAAATAGAATTAGTTATATTTGATATGGATGGTCTGATTTTGGACACAGAAAAGCTTTATCTGGAATTCGGGCTGGAAGTATTCAAAGATTTTGGATATAATGTAACAGAGGAGGCAATTCTGGGCACTGTAGGACTAAACGAAGAATCTACAAAAGCTTATTACACGGAATATCTGGGAAAACCCGTTAATTTCGAAGGAGTATTTCAGGCAATAGATGAAAAGCTGCTGTCAGCATCAATAAACAAAGAGATAGGAATCAAAAAGGGATTTTTTGAACTGGCTGATTATCTGGAGAAAAATAATATTAAAAAGGTAGTAGCTACATCTTCCAAAAGGGAAAAAGCTGAATTTATGCTGAAAAATGCTGAAATACTTCATAGATTTGATTTTCTTGTATGCAGCGATGAAGTAAAGAGAGGGAAACCGGATCCGGAAATATTCCTGAAAGCAGCAGAAAGACTAAAAGCTGATGTTAGAAATACAATAGTTCTGGAAGATTCTTATAACGGGCTTAGAGCAGCTAAAAGTGCGGATATGATACCGGTTATGATTCCTGATCTTCTTGAATCTAATGACGAAATATCAGAACTAATATATAAAGAAATAAAAAATCTGGAAGATGTAATAGAAATTCTGGAATTTCATAAAAAATAACGAACACAGTCTTCGTAACTTTTAATGTTATGGAAGTGCTGTTTTTATTGAATTTGTTGACATATTTCGGGGGTAAAAATACTGTTCGTAATAGGAGGGAAAATGGAGTTTAATAGATTTTACAGAATAATAAGAGATAAATATATTACATATGCCACAGCAGTGGAAGATTTTGAATTATTAAAAGAGTTGAGCTCAATTTCTCATGAGCAGGCCAATTATTTATTTAGAACTTTATTAATAACTGAAAATTTTAAAAAAGCGATTATTGAAAAAATAGAAGACAACTAAAAATTATACAACTGATTTTGGAATAATAACTGCTTTGTTTCAGTGCATAGTGTATAAAAACATGGTGTTTTTGGTCAAACAGCTTTATTTTGCTGGCTGTATACCGAATTTTAGTTAGGTTTTCAAATAATATGAGCGTAAATTTTTTAGTGAATAGAAGGTTAATTATTCCTTGACTTTATTGGTGAAAAGGTATATTGTTTTATATATGATTGTATATAAAACGGAGGTAGGATAATGAAACTAAAAGGAACTAAAACAGCGGAAAATTTATTAAAAGCATTTGCCGGGGAATCTCAGGCTAACAGAAGATACACATATTATGCAAAAGTAGCAAGAAAGCAAGGATATGTTCAAATAGCAGATATTTTTGAGGAAACAGCAGATCAGGAAAGTATGCACGCAAAGCGTTTTTTCTCATTTTTAAATGAAGATAAAGAATTACAAGGAGAGATGCTAGGAATAACTGCTGAATATCCTGTGGCATTATTTGAAGAAACACTGGAGAACTTAAAAGCGGCAGCAGCAGGAGAAAATGAAGAGTGGACAGATCTTTATCCTGAATTTGCCAAAGTAGCTCGTGAAGAGGGATTCGGAGCAATTGCAGCAGCTTTTGACAAAATTTCAGAAGTAGAAGCAAGACATGAGAAGCGTTACAGAAAATTAATTGAAAACATAGAAACTAACACTGTATTCCAAAAATCAGAAGTAGTAGAGTGGAAATGTACTAAATGCGGATATGTTCATACAGGAGACAAAGCACCTGTTAAATGTCCTGCATGCCTGCATGATCAAGGATACTTTGAACTAAATAACACAAATTATTAATATTATATCTAAAATTTGGAAAATTCATAATTGAACCAAGCAGTTTTATCCTGTTAGTTCATTATGAATTTTTTTTATGAAAAGTATTTTTTTATAATTCTTGAACTATTAAATAAAATATCGTAAAATACTTAAGAGAAAAAGGAGGTAATAAAGTTGATAAAAAGTAAGAAATTTTCATGGGTGTTACTGGGATTAATATTAAATATCTTTTTATTTTCGCTGTTAAGAGCTGATGTAGAACTGAAAACTGATAAGAACGGCTATACATATGAAACAGTTAAAGAAAATGAAAATCTGGGACGTTTCTACACACTGCCGAACGGATTAAAAGTTTATATGGTACAAAATAAACTAAAACCGGTTATAGAGACGAGAATAGTGGTAGGAACAGGTTCTAAATATGATCCGAGCGACAACACAGGTTTAGCACATTATCTGGAACATATGTTATTTAAAGGGAATGAAAAAATAGGAACTGTAAACTGGGAGGCAGAAAAACCCTATATTGATGAAATAACTAATCTGTATGAACAGCATAAAAAAGCAAAAACCCAGAAAGAAAAAAATGAAATATATGCGAAAATTGATAAATTATCATATGAAGCTGCGAAATATGCCGCTCCAAATGAGTTGGATGTAATAGTCAAAAGTATGGGCGGGAAGAAATATAATGCTTTTACTAATAATGATGAAACTGTTTATGTACTTGAGATTCCATCCAATGAACTGAAAAAATGGGTAGAACTGGAAAGAACAAGATTCGGCGGACTGGTACTGAGATTGTTTCATACAGAGCTGGAAACTGTATATGAAGAGTTCAACCAGAATCAGGATAATGACTTTTTCTGGGTAATAAATGATATAAATAAAAGGCTTTATAACGGGCATCCATATGGTGAGAAAACTACAATAGGACGTGCAGAGGATTTGAAAAATCCTTCGATGGCTGCGATTATGGATTTTTATAATAAATATTATGTAGCTAATAACATGGCTATAATTCTGTCAGGTGATTTTGATTATGATAATACCATAAAGCTTATTACAAATTACTGGGGAGACTTCAGAAAGAATGATTCTCTGGAATATAAAGAGTATACTGCAAAGGATTTTAACAAAATTGCAGTAGACACAGTGCAGGGAAGACAGACAGATTTCGTGGCTGTAGCTTACAGATTTGACGGTGAAATAAATCAGCCGGAAAGCGTGAAGCTGGGGCTTCTTGCTGAATTGATCCAGAATGATAAAGCCGGGCTGATAGATCTTAATGTACTTCAAAAGCAAAAAGTGCTGTCTTTGGATAAAGTGGTTTTATCATCTAAAGATTATACTACATTTATGCTTATAGGTATTCCGAAAGCAGGACAAAGTCTTGAGGATGTGAAAAATATTATTTTGGAAGAGATAGATAATCTGAAAAAAGGGAATTACAGTGACGAATTAATTCAGTCAGTAAAAAATAACGTAGAACTCGGGCGTGAACAGGCAAAGGACAATAACGGCTATCTTGTGGAAAGATTCAAGAATCTGTTTATAAATAATAAAAGTATGGATTCAATGATTACTGCTGAAACGCAGTTTGATTCACTTACAAAAGACGATATGGTAAAGTTTTCAAATGAAAAATTTAAGGATAATTATGTAGTGGTTTATAAAAGAACTGGAGAAAATAAGCTGAAAGTTTCTGTGGATAAACCGAAGATTACTCCGCTGGATCTGAATAATAATAACAGATCAGAATTTGCAAAAGAATTGATGAGTGAAAAATCAACGGATATCTCACCAAAATTTCTTGATTTCAAAAAAGATATGCAGAGTTTCAAGCTTCCAAATAAAAATGATGTCTTTTATATAAAAAATACAACATCAGATATATTTAAGCTGGCATATGTTATTGACAGGGGTTCTTACAATGACAGAGACCTGAAAATAGCATTGGATTATCTGAATTATCTTGGAACTGATAAATATACACCGGAAGAATTCGGGGAAGAGCTTTATAAAAATGCTTTAAATATATCTGTGGACATGAATTCGGAAAATGTAATAATTGTACTCAGCGGTTTGGACAAGTCATTTGAAAACGGTGTGGATATTCTTCAGAACTATCTGCTGAATGCCAAGGCTGACAGCGAAATATACAAAAATTATGCTGATGACCTTATTACAGGAAAAAATGAGGTAAAGAAAAATAAAAATGTAACAATTAACGGTATAAGCAACTATATCATGTACGGGGCAAAAAATCCTTTTAATGATGTTCCGTCGAATGAAGATATAAAAAATATGAACCCTGAAGAACTTGTTAAAAAAATAAGAGATTTATTTAATTATAAACATGAGGTTTTTTATTTCGGCCCAAGAGAAATGAATACGCTGAAAACGCCGTTGAATAATAATCTTGAAGTGAAAAATCCAAAAACAGAAAAAGCTCCTGATAAATATAAAGAACAGAATATAACAGGTAATAAGATTTATTATGCTGATTATGACAGTATCCAGAATGATATTATGATTCTGAGTAAAGAAGGTAAATTTACACTGGAAACACTGCCGTATTCTATGGTTTACAGCACATTATATTCTGAAGGTCTTTCATCTATACCTTTTCAGAAACTGAGAGAAGGAAAAGCCCTTGCTTACAGTGCTTATTCATATATAAAGTCACCGGATAAAAGAGATAATTCATTTTATCTGATATCTTACATAGGAACACAGTCTGATAAAACAGATGATGCGATTAGTTCATTTAAGGGGCTTCTTGATAATTTTGTAGTAACAGAAGGTCAATTTAATGAAGCTAAAGAACTGATCCTTAAAAATATAGAAAACCAGAGAATAATAAAAGATGATGTATATCAGGCATATCTGGGTAATAAAAGACTTGGACTTAAAGATGATCCGAGAAAATATGTATACAGCAAGGTAAAAAGCATGACTTACCAAGAATTTAAGACTTTCTTTGAGCAGAATATTTCTAATCAAAAATATAATATGATAATTATAGGAAAAAAGGAAAATATTCTGAAATCGGATCTTGAAAAATATGGTACTTTAAAAGAATTAAAGCTTGAAGAGATATTTGGTTATTAGAAATTTTCTTTAAATAAAAAAACTGGGAAACTATCCTGCTGATATAATAAAGCAGGCAGCAGAATAAGATAAAAATAAGCTGTATCAAAATTTTTTGATACAGCTTTTCATTTTTAACAAAAAGAATTATTTTGGTTTACGGCTGATCAGAATATCATCAAATATCAATGTTACAGGATAACCTGTTTCATCTTTTAGTTCAATCCAATTATTGACATCACCGGATTCGCAATCATTCATTATATGATATTCGGAATAGCCGGTCTTCATATCCGGCAGTTTGATAAAATCATATTCTTTAGGATGTTCAAGTCCTAATTCATTTATCTTTTCAAGCCATGCAACTGCTGTGTCTGTTTCTATTTTGTCTTTTATTTTAGTATTATCCCCTGATTTAATCTCCATAAGAAGAGAACTTCGTCTTTCCTTCAGATATTTTATAATAGATTCCATTTTTATCACCTGACATAAATTTTATAATTTAAATATTGAGATTATATCACATTAAGTAAAGCTAGATCAATATATTTAATTTCTTCAGACGGTATAATTTTGTCATGAAACAGTTGATGTCTTAGAAATATTATAATATTGCTTTGATTAAGAAACTAATAAAAAAAGTTGACAATAACCCCTTTTGGGTTTAAATTATAAATAGAAACTAAATACTGATATATTTGCTTTGAAAGGGGAGAAGTATGAAAAACTTTATTTTGGGACTGCAATGGATGCTTTTTATAATAGCGGCATCAATAGCAGTTCCAATTTCAATATCTGACTTATTTGCACTGAATCAGCAGGAAACACTTACATTAATGCAAAATACACTTTTTATCCTGGGTGTAGCGGGGTGTATACAGGGGTTTTTCGGGCATAAAATGCCCATATCGGAAAGTCCGGCCGGTTTGTGGTGGAGTGTTTTGAGTATTTACAGCGGTGTTATAGCAGCAGGTTATGCTACAAATGTGGAAGTTCTACAGATTTTTTCGGGTGGTATGATATTCAGCGGAGTATTATTTGTAATTTTTTCAGCTACGGGTTTAATCGAGAAGAGTTCTGTTATTTTTACTCCTACAGTAACTTTTATATATCTTATTTTACTTACACTACAGCTGAGCGGAACATTTGTAAAAGGCATTGCGGGAATAAATGCACAGAATCAGGAAATAGATATATTAACGGCAGTTTTGAGCATAGCGGTAATTATGCTGACATTTATTCTCGGCAGTTCAAAGAATAGAAAGATAAGACAGTTTTCAGTTTTATTAAGTATAGGAATTGGGTGGATCATATTCATAATTTTTCATAAAAACGGAACAGTTATATTTGAGGATAAAATAATGAATATTCCCAGACCGCTGGCATTCGGTATTCCGAAATTTGATATGGGAATGGCGTCTACAGCTTTTTTTATAACATTTTTATTAATAATGAATATGCTTGCCTCTATAAATATTATGGGAAACATAACAGGCGATAACGAGCAGAAGTTAATGAAGAAATATAAAAGATCAGGTTTTGTCTCAGGAATAAATCAGATTTTGGGCGGTACATTTAATACTGTAGGAACAGTGCCGATTTCCAGTTCGGCAGGTTTTGTAGCTCAAATCGGCGAAAAATCAATGATTCCTTATTTGCTGGGATGTATATTTGTGAGCTTTGTTTCATTATTCCCGAAGTTTATAAACATTATGGCGGCCTTACCTGCTGCAATTGGCTATTCTGTCACTTTTGTACTTTTTTCGAAAATGATAAGCATGGCGTTATTTGAATTGAAAAAGATTATTGATGCAGAGCATTCATACACAATAATCGGAATCAGCCTCTTAACAGGTGTGGGAATATTATTTTTACCGCATTCAGCGTTAAATAAGCTGCCTTCTGTGGTTTCGGCTTTTGCAGGAAACGGGCTGATAGCCGGATCGGTTTTAGGTGTGGTACTAGAACAAGTATATTTATTCAAAAAACGCAGAGCAGTGAAAAAAATTTAAGTGATAAATATAAATAATATTATAGATTAAATAATTTTAGAAAAACATTCAAATATAAGAAAAGGAGATAACCATGAAAAATATAATTTTTTTTGATGTAGACGGAACACTTCTGGATCACTCAATAGGGATGGATAATATCCCAGAGCAGACAAAAGAGGCAATAGACCTTTTGGATAAGACCGGGAATTATTGTGTGGTTGCCACTGCAAGAACCAATCTTACAGAAGAACTAAAAAAACTTCCTTTTTCAGGAATGGTTTTATCAAACGGTAATTATATTGAATTTCTTGGAAATGAGATACACAGCAGGTTTTTTTCACAGGAACAGCTGATTAATCTCATGGATATGGTAAAAAAGTTTAACGGAGCATATATAATGGGCGGATATCATGACATATTAGTCAGTGATGCCAATGATTTTCTTATACATGAACATGATAAAATATATGGAAAACCTGATTACAGACCGGGAATTCCCGTTAATGAAAAAATTAATGCGGTAACAGCACTTTTTCATGATAAAAAAGATCTGTACAATACTATAGAAAATCTGCCGTCAGACTGGGTCTATCATATTTATGAAAGTCCCAATACTCATATGGATATCTATCTTCCCGGATTTTCAAAGGGAACAGCTGTGAAATACCTGTATGAATATTTAGGAATACCATATGAAAAGACATATGCATTCGGAGACGGTAAAAATGACAGAGAAATGATGGAACTGGTAAAATACAGCACAGCAATGGGAAATGCAGTGGCAGAGATCAAGGACATAGCCTATATGACAACTGATAATGTGAGTAATAACGGAATATATAATGCTTTGAAGAAATATAAACTTATCTGAATTTCAGAAAAATATAAAAGGAAGCATTTCTGCTTCCATATATAAAGTATTATTTCTCTATAAAGAGTATTTTTATCTCTCTGTTTGATCTGGGACCGTCAAATTCACAAAAGTAGATTCCCTGCCATCTTCCCAAAACAGGAACACCGTTTACGACCTGTACCGTGAGATCAGAACCTATAAGTGAAGCTTTCAGATGTGAATCGCTGTTTCCTTCACTATGGTAATATCTGATATCAGGAACCAGATCATTCAGGGCATTAATAAGGTCGGCTTTTACGTCGTCGTCTGCATTTTCATTAATGGTGAGAGCAGCGGTAGTGTGGAGTACATTTAGGAAAAGTACACCGTTTCTCCACTTATTTTCCAGTATGGTATCTCTAATCAGGGATGTTACTTCAATAAATTCATTCTTTGCTGAAGAATTAACTTTTAATATCATCTAATATCACCTCTTATAATATATTATAATACATTTTTTCAAAAATAGCAGAAAAAAATATAAAATATGGAAAAATATCTTAAAGTATGGTATCTTATTTACACGAGGTGATAAAAGATGAAAGAGATTATACTGGCAGGGGGATGTTTCTGGGGTGTGGAAGCATATTTCCAAAGATTAAACGGTGTTATAAAAACAGAAGTAGGATATACAGACGGTATCAGCGAAAGTCCTACATATAAGGAAGTCTGCAGCGGTACTACGAATCATGCCGAAGCATGTAAAATAATATATGATGAAAATATAATAACATTGGAAAAGATACTTGAACATTTTTTTAGAATAATAGATCCCACATCTTTAAACAGACAGGGACATGATATAGGAACACAATACAGAACAGGTGTATATTACAAAACTGACGAGGATAAAGAAATTACCGAGAAATTTATTCTGTCTAAAGCGAAAGACTATAAGAGACCAATAGTGGTAGATGTAAAAAGGGAGAGCAGATTCTGGGATGCAGAAGAATATCATCAGAATTATCTTATAAAGAATCCCGGCGGGTACTGCCATGTGGATTTGAATCTGATAAAAGAGGAAGAGATAAAACCGTATCTGGATTTGGAAAAAATATTGGAAAGTAATTAAAATATTAGGAGAGAAAATGAGAAAAGGAGATCAACTCACAGTAGAAATAATTGACGTAAAATTTCCAAATAAGCCGTATGGTTTTTTTGAAAATAGAAAAGTTTATCCAAAATCAAACTGTATACCAGGTCAGATAGTAACTGGGATAATAAAAAGATTGAAAAAAGATAAAATTGAAATCGGAAATATAGAAGTAATAAAAAAAGCAGAAAATCAGACAGAGCCTGAGTGTATTCATTTTGAGATGTGCGGAGGATGTACTTACCAGCATTTGTCATACAATGACCAGCTTGCTTTGAAAGAAGGGCAGATTAGAAAGCTTTTTAGTGATAATCATATTGATTCCGGGAATTTTACCGGAATAGTTCCTAGCAGTCACCAATTCGGCTACAGAAATAAAATGGAGCTTACATTTGGAAATGCGGAAAAAGACGGTCCGCTCACATTAGGGCTGCATAAGAGAGGAAGCTTTTATGATATAATCACGATAAGTGAATGCAAGTTAATGGATGAAGATTTTAATAAAATAACTAATTTTACCATTGAATTTTTTAAAAAGGAAAATCTGAATTTTTACCATAAGATGAAACATGAAGGTTTTCTTAGAAACCTGGTAATAAGAAAAGGTGAATTTACCGGAGAACTGCTTATAAATCTGATTACAACTTCACAATTAGACTATGATATTACTGAATGGAAGAATGGAATTCTAAATTTGAAACTTAGTAAAAAGATTATCGGACTTTTATGGACGATTAATGATAATATATCTGATATGGTAAATTCTGAAAGAGAAGAAATACTATACGGAGAGAAGGATTTTCACGAAAAACTTCTGGGTTATGACTTTAAAATAAGTCCGTATTCGTTTTTCCAGACTAATTCATCAGGGGCAGAGCTGCTGTACTCGAAGGTTCTTGAATTTTTACCGGACACTGAAAATAAGGTAATATTTGACCTTTTCAGCGGCACAGGAACAATAGGACAGATAATAGCGAAAAATGCCGGATATGTGTATGGAATAGAGCTGATAGAGGAAGCTGTGGAAAAGGCTAATGAAAATGCCGGGCTTAATAATATTAAGAATTGCAAGTTTATCGCAGGAGATGTGTTTAAGAAAGTGGAGGAGCTGAGAGAAGAGGGGATAAAACCTGACATAATCATTTTAGATCCGCCGAGACCGGGAGTGGGACAGAAAGCTCTTGAAAAAATACTGGAATTTGATATGAATGATATAATTTATGTATCGTGTAATCCGAGAACTTTTATTCAGGATATGGAAATACTTATGAATGCCGGATTCAAAATATCAAAAAGTACAGCTGTAGATATGTTTCCGAATACTCCTCATGTCGAGAGTGTTGCATTGCTCACAAAGAAAGATAGCCTAAAGTCTTGATTTTAGGGCGTTTATGAGAACATAGCGAAGCGGCAAGATTGGTTTGAAAACTGATCCTGCCGCTTTTTTTATTGTTCGGAAACATATCCACTGGTAAAAAATCCATAATTTTATGGATAGGGTGAGTAGACAGAAAAGATAACACAATTTTCATACGTTCGGTAGTTCGTGGGAACATATCAATCATAATTTATTCAAAATATGACTACTAACTACACAAAGCAGGAGAAGGCTAAAATTAAATAAACCTTTCCTGCTTGTATGTTGAAATATTTTGCAAAGTGCCTCTATTCACTTAGTTTGTACAAAAAGTGGAAATTAGTTTATCAGGCTATACTTATAAGAATCGAAAAACTCACCATTCTTAAATATTGACTTTCTCAATGTGCCTTCTAATTCAAAACCACACTTTTCAAGGACTTTACAAGAGCTTTTATTGTAAGAAAAGACATTGCCATAGATTCTTGCAAGACCATGTACTTCAAACCCTATCTTGCAGATTTCTTTAACAGCCTCTGAAATGATTCCTCGACCCCAGTATTCCTCAGACAACCAATAGCCAATTTCAGCACTCTTTGCGTAAGCGTCCTTGCCGAGTGTAAGACTGATACTCCCAACTACCATGTTGTCATAAAGGATTGCACGGTTGATTTGCTCATCTTCCGAGGTGTTTAAACAGAATTCAATAAACTGACGTGCGTTTTCTTCAGTATAGGGGTGTGGGAAAATATTAAGCAGGTTATCTGCAATATTTTTGTTGTTGGCGAATTGTGCTAACCCGCCAGTATAGTCATACGACCATTTTTTAAGTTCCATTATTGTTCTCCTTTCATTCGCCAAACATAAGAAATCGGTCTAAACCAATGCCGCTAATTAAACAGCGTTCCTTTTTACTACCCAGCATTTGCCCCATCCAATCGACGAACCCTCCGTCACCAATTTCAATCTTATCATCTTCTGTTACCATATAAATCTTGAAGTTGATACCTTGATAGTACTTATTATCTATATCGTCATAATCAAAGGATAGCGGCGTATCAGGAAACATTGAGCGTATATCATCGGTCATATGGTCGAAAAATCCGTCCCCGTCCTTGTATCCGCCTCTCTTGCGCAGAACGATGGACAGTCTTGCTTTGAATTGCTCCTGTAACAACTCTTTATAGGGGTAGGAACAGAAAATTGACGAAAATATACGGTAAGGAATTGTAAAAGAAAAATTTTATAAATTTTCTACTTTAAGCTTTCCCAGAAACGAACGTTTTTGGGAAAATTTTCTTCATCAAGCTTAATAATTTTAGCTTTCTACTAACATAGTATAAAATCTGATGTCATTAGTTTTACATATTTTCCCAAAACTTTTCTTTTAATCAAAGTACCAGTATGATATAGTATAGTTAAGTATTGGGAAAGAAAGGAAATTTTTATGGGAAAAATTTTTGGATACGCTAGAATTTCTAAAACAGATCAAAATTTAGATTTACAAAAAGATTCTATTTTAAATTATGGTGCACAAGTAATATATGAAGAGAAAAATTCAGGAAAAAATACAAACCGACCTGAGCTAACTGCACTTTTAAAAGCGGCAAGTTCAAGTGATACGATTGTTGTATATAAATTAGACAGAATATCTAGATCAACAAGGCATTTAATAGAATTAGCGGAATATTTTGAAAAAAATGGAATTCAATTTGTATCAATAACTGATTTTATAGATACCTCTACTCCAACTGGGCGTTTCTTCTTTCACGTTATGGCAAGTATTGCTGAATTAGAACGAGATATTTTAATTGAAAGAACACAAGCAGGACTATCTTCTGCACGTTTAAGAGGACGTGTTGGTGGTAGACCCAAAACAAAGATGGAAAAAATAAAACGTGCTATTAAACTTTATGAAGGAAAAGAATATAGTATCAAAGAAATAAAAGAGATGACAGGAGTAAGTAAATCAGTTTTATATAGAAATCTCAAATCTCTAAAGGAAAAAAGCTGATGTATAAACGTTCAGGGGAATTATTAAATAAATTTCAACGGGAAGAATTTATCAATTCTTTATTTACTATGAATATGTATGAATTAGGTGCATTTTATATGCTAAGCAAAAAAGATTTGAAAATTATTTTATCTAAAAGGCGTAATTCTAATCGATTAGGATTTGCAGTTCAATTATGCTTATGTAGATATCCTGGATTTATTCCTGATAATTTATCTATAATTCCAATTAATTTAATTAAATTTATAAGTAAACAATTAGGTTTAATGCATGAAGATTTTAAAAATTATAGTCTTCGAGAAGCAACTCTCTATGAGCATCGAATTGAACTTCAAGAAAAATTTGGATTTCAAGTTCTTGATAAAAAAAATGAATATAAATTACAAGTTTTGCTTGTTCCATTTATAGAAAGAGGATATCAAACAACAGAACTATTGATTAAACTTTTGGAATTATGTAGATCTGAAGGAATAGTAATTACAACGACTTTAAGTAATTTGGAACATATAATTTCAAAAACACGCCAAAGGGTTGAAATCAATATTCATAATATTTTGACACAGAATCTTACATCAGAACAAAAAGATTTATTAGATAGTACTCTTAAAATGACAAAGGATAAGTATTTATCAGATTTTGGATGGTTAAAAAAGAATATAGGAAAAACTTCTGTATCATCCTTTCATGAAATACTAAAAAAATTACTTTACTTAGAAAAGTTTAATTTTATTCCTGAAAAAATAGATATTCCTATTGTTAAAATAAAAGAATTTATAAATCTTGGGACGACATACGAAGCTTCTTCCCTAAAAAAGCTCAATGAAAGTAAGCGGCTTTCTATATTATGTAGTGCTATAGTAAAGTAGGAACACCAAAATCTAAACAATGATATAATAAAAAAAGAAAGAGGTGTTTTGAAATG
>NZ_JAMZGM010000016.1 GCF_024158605.1 Sebaldella sp. S0638
AATGGGTTTATTACTCCTTACCAGGCTAGATTCAATTTCTTTGGATCCTAATGTTCCCATTTTGCTTGACCATTACAATAGGGAATCAGAATTTCAACATAAAAATGAACGCTGCTATAGGTGATATTGTGATTCTATTAATAGCGTCACAAGACATAAGTAATTGGCTAATAAACGAAGATATAAAGCCGAACACTAATAAGCGACATAATATAAATAATGCTGTAGCTTTGCCCTTTTGGGTACCGACCACTGTCACACCGTCAGCAGTGCCACGAGAAATACAAATAAATGGCTCTGGAACATGGACCGGAAATATTGTTATAAATGGAAATGTGACGATAAACGGGACTAGTACCGCAGAAGATCACATTTCAAGCGGGATAAGTGGCAAAGATCATTTACACAGCGGAGTGACACCGGGTTCAGGGAAAACAGGAAAGCCGGAGGGGTAAAAATGGATATAAAACTTATAACAAATACAGGTGAAATATATTTAAATGACAAGTTGGATATAGAATTTTACACGGAAGCCGAAAACGATCTTGAGATAATTCAAAAAATTGTCTTAATGCTAAACATAAGACAGGGTGAATTGCCATATAACGTAAAATATGGCTTGTCGTGGGCTATTCTTTTCGAAGGGCATGGAAATAATATACAGACTATAAAAGAACATGTCAGAAATCAAATTTTAAAGTATTTTGATGAAGTGGACAAGATATTTTATATTGAAATGGAATGGAGTGGTGAATATATGCGGGCTTTATCATTGAATATAAATTTTACTCTGAAAAATGGTAAGGGGTACGGCTTAGAGGGGGTGAATATATTTGGCTAGAATTGAAGTAACTACAGTACCAGAAAATCAAAACTTGATGTTTGATGAAATGCGTAAATTATTAGGTGGATAATTAACAGCAGATCCACGAAGTGCTTTATATATGTTACTTTTCCCGATTTCGTTATTAGCAAGAATAAAAAACGAGCAAATACAGACGTTAGCGGATAAGATGAAAATTTATAGTTGCGAAGGCATTGAAATAGACGACCAGCTAAACAACTTCGCCTTTCCTCGGAAAAATGCAAACTATGCAACAGTAAGCTTGACGCTTAAGGGCGGTATAAATGTTCAGTTATATGCCGGCGACTTGATTGTCGAAGCTAAAGACGGGACGCAATACACCTTGATAGAAGACGGAATTCTTAACAGTGCAGGCAAGTTTAAATTTGAATGCGATATTCCCGGAGACATAGGAAACAAAGAAGCTGGGGAGATAATAAAATTCATGAAAATAAAGTCCGGAGTTTATGAACTATTGCAGGATAGCCCAGCAACGGGTGGACAGGAAGAAGAGAGCGACAATGATTATTTAATGCGCTGGGAGCTTTCAAGAAAATCAGGTTCATGGAATCTTGACGCGATATATTCGGCACTTCTTAAATTAAATGGTGTAAAGAGTGTATTTGCCGATGAAAATCATGAAAATGAAGAAGTTAACGGAGTACCTGCAAAGTCTATAATTGTTGTTGTTGACGGCGGAGCAGATGAAGAAATCGGGGAAACATTGTGGTTAAAAAAAGACACGGCGATAAAATCAATCGGAAATGTCAAAGTTGATGTGTTAGATGTGCAAGGGAATGTCAGAAAAGTATCTTTTTATAGACCGGAAAAGGTAACAATAAAATATAAGATAGAATACACAGCAGTCAATGGGATAAACATAACGGACGATGACTTAAAGATATTAGTAGAAAACTATATCAACAATATAAATCTTGCTGGGTATCTGACATCATATGATTGCGAAAATAAGACTATAAGATCTGTTTACGATAACACTAAGCTTTTAAACATTGATGTATATTTTAAAAGAGAAAGTGAAACAGAGTACAGCAAGGTACTGAAATTAAACTTTAACGAGGTGGGTTATGCAGTTAACAGTTAAAAATAATTATGAATTTATGTTGTCATATCTGCCTCACTATTTAGCAAGAAATAAGCGGGTGCAGGCATTTATTAAAGCTATTTCTTTAATCTTCGATGATATAGACAATAACCTCAATAAATTGAATAGAATGTGGCTAATAGACGAAGCCACAGGCGAATTTTTAGACGATCTGGGTGAACTGGTGGGTGAGAAAAGAAATAATAATGATGATGAAAGATACAGAAAAAGAATAAAATTAGCTTTCAAACTCACTAATTTTGTGCCTCATTTAAACAGCTTGTTAGAGATATGTAAATTTTATACAGGTTTAAACCCAGAAATACGGCTCGGCTGGGAAGAAGATGGAGAGCCGGGACGTTATGACGTCGACTTTGTTGCAAATAGAGATTTTAATTTTTCGCTTATAGATGATTTAGACCTCGATAGAATTGCAGGCGGTGGAATAAAAGTTAATACAAGAAAATGTATTGATAATTACAAAACCGTACGTTATGCGAAAGGCTTTAAATCAGGAGGTCGAGGCTTAAGGCACGGGGCAAGGCGGGCGCCGATTTGCGATTTTATTTATACAGCTTCGAAGTATTCCGGAAGTTTCAATTCCGCCGGAAACAATTTAAACAAAATGATAAAAATGTCAGGAGGGAAAAAGTGAGTAAAATAATAAAAGTAATAGATGAAGAAATGGATCACCCGCTTGACTATAAGATCTTAGATAGTGGGCGGGGTAATGATATAAAAAGGTTCGTTCCTGAACCCGGAACAAATAATTTGGATAGCGCGACACCAGTCGACCGTGATTTATTAGAGCAAATACAAAAAAATGGAGTTTATGAAGTTGAGACGGTACACACTGTTAATAGTAGTTCAATAGATATTTATAACTGTGAAATAGAAGGGCTGGACGACTTCGGAATATATAAGAATATTTTTATAAAAATGCTTGTAGATATGCCGAACGAATTCGACCAGCCAAAAATAAAGCTTAATAACATAGAATATACAATGTTATATAAGCCGGAAAACGAGGATTTTAAACCTCTTGACACTAGAATGCTAAAAGCCGGGCAGTTTTATAACTTAGTTTTTAACGGCTCGCAATTCATTGTTGAAAACGGATCGTTGCCAGCCACGCCAGACGGTTCTGGAATTATAAGTTTGAATAAAATTGAAGAATTAATTCTAAATTCTTATATTCAAAATTTAGCCAATCCTGGATATATAAAATTATCGAATGGTCTTATGTTGCAATGGTTCACGGGAATAGCGAATTCTAGTAATGGTTCAAGTGGTACAACAATTACTTTTCCCGTTGCTTTTGATAATAATTGTTTGAGCTTGTCGGCAAACGATGTAGGTATAGGGGCGCAGAGTGCTTCCGCTGGCTTAGTAAATCGTTTTAATTGTCGTATATGGTCGAAAGAAGTGACGGGCGGAACTTATGCAACAGGAACTGTACACGTTATAGCAATAGGATATTAAAGGAGGTTATTAATGTATATAGTATTAGAAAGTAATAAATTCATAGGTTTTTCACTTAAAGAAGAGGAAGGATATAAAAATATAGAAATCACAGAAAAAGAACATATTGACTTTATGGATCAACAATCACAAGGTTTTGTATTTTGTTGGAACAATAAGAAAAAGCAACTTGAATCTATAAAATTGAATGAATTTGAATATATAAATGATTCTGGGGAAATTGCGAAAGATACAGAGGCAGAGTTAAAACATTATAAGGATATGCTTTTAATTCTTAAAAGGGGGAGGGTACAGCTCAAAAAGGATATAAGGGACTTCGAGGAATTCGAAGAAGATACCGCAGAACTTAAAGAACAGCTTGAAATAAAAGAAACAGAGATAAAAGAAATGGAAAATAAAATTAAGGAATTGGAGGGGTAAAGGTGGAAAGATTTAATAAAATATTTGACTATTTGCTAATTGTCGAAGGTAATTACAGTGATCACCCAGCGGATAAGGGTGGTAAAACAATGTACGGAATAATAGAAAGTGAGGCGAGAAAATACGGTTATAAGGGTGAAATGCGGAAAATGCCGAAGTCAATAGCCGAAGACATATACAAGAAAAAGTATTACTTAAAAAATAATCTGGATAAGATAAAAGACGACCGTGTCGCCTTAAGTATTTGTGACTGGATAGTAAACTCTGGCACATGGGGAAGTAAAAAGGCACAAACGGCAGTTAACAAGATATTAGGAAAGAATATTTTAACTGTTGACGGGATAATCGGGAATAACTCAATAAAATATATTAACTCTGTAGATCCTGATAGATTTTTAAAAGTTTATCATGAGTTACAAAGAGCATTTTATAAGAGCATAGGAAAAGGCAGTCAGGCGGTTTTTTTGAAAGGCTGGCTTAATAGAGTAGACAGAAAAGAAAAGTATATAAAAAATAATTTTTAGGAGGTTTCAGAATGAAAATGTATATAATAATAGCTGTGGCGGTGTTAATATTAACAGGTGGTTTCGTAATCTACTGTAAAGTGAAAAAACTTAAGGTCAAGGAGGCAATAAGCTTATTCATGGATATAGTCGAAAAGATAATCGGCTCCGGGAATGGAGACACTAAATTCAGGCTATTAAGAGATTTGCTTCTAATGTGGCTTAAAACACAGATTACAAGTAAATGGCTACTGGCAATCGTTAATATACTCTTTTCAACTAAAGAGATCGAAAAAATAGTCAATACAGATCTTAATGTAAAACAGGCTACAGGGATATATAATAATACTTTCGATCTTTCTGACTTCGATTTTAAGAAGCTGGATAAAAAGAATTATGTCGAGTTATACGCAGAGAATGAGTTAAAAGACTTTTTAAATGAGAATAAGGCAAGAATAGGGGTAACATTAGGACGTAAATTTTAATACAGAGGGGGCAAAAATGAGTTTTATAATAGAAATACCGCATATACTTTTTATTGTATATGCGGTAATATTGGGGGCACTGGGGAATGTAACATATAGGGCAGAAAGAAGGTTGCCAATAAAACCAATTTCGGTGCGTGTTTTATGGGGTTTCTTTGCTGTAGCTATATATTTATCTGTGTTGCAGAATTATTTAAAAATAACTGAACTGAATCTTTTGAATGCGTTTCCGATATTTTTAATAGGCTTTTCTAGCGAATTAATCGCGAAAAAAGTACCGTTGATTATAGAGAAGTGGAGCGAGAGGGTTAAGGGTGGTAATAATGAAAAAAAGTAAAAAAGATATTTTGAATTATCCGCGTAAAATCATTGTGAGAATTGCATTTATAATCATTTTATTAAGCACAATACAGGAAACTATAAGGCACAATCAAATTGAAAAAAATTTTAAATCAGTTCGGGAAATAGCCTTTAAATATGAAGGCGTGGAGGAAGAAAAAAAGTTGGAAGAAGAGGAAAGAAAAAAAATACAATTTAGTGATACTTTGAATGTTTCTATATTAATACTTAAATTAAGTTGTATAATTGGGGCTTTATATATATATGATAAAAAATATTTTGATAATAAAGAAGAGGGCTGTTAAAAGCTCTTTTTTATTTCATAGAAAAACTACGAAAAATAAAAAATATTGTTTTAAATGTCAAAAAAACAATAAAAGTATATTTTTGAAAATGACAATATTCCGAAGTATCCGACTTCGATTATTTTGTTTTTTAGTGATAAACTTATTATATAAAATAACTAATTGGAGGTATTTATCATGAGAAAGATAAAAGTAAAAAGCCCAAAAAGAGAAAAGTTTTATACACCTCAAGAAATGCAGACAATAAGAGAAAAAATGTCAGGAATAAAAGTTCCTAATAATTATAGGAATGAAAAAGTGTCGGATCTGATAAAGGAATACGGGGAAGAAAGAACTAAAAAGTTAATAGAAGAAGAGGTTTATTTATTTAAAAACTCTATGATATTAGTTTGGGACGAAGCGACTTACAGATCAATGAACGGAAAAGAAAGCGACATGATTGATTATACTTTCAAAAATAGAAATGAAATTATGAGAAATTCAATGTATGAATTTTTAGGTATAGGAGTGGGAATTTTTTCATAATTAAAAGTTTTATTGCTTAAAAGAAAAAACTTTATTTTGTTGAAAAAATACATTGCTTTTTGTCAATGAATGTGTTATGATTGTTTTAGGGTTGTAAGAAAAGTTAAAATATAGATAGGGGGTTTATTGGTTTTACTGATAAACTCTTTGTTTTTTTTGAAAAGAGGTGTTGTTAATGGAAGATGAGGAGTTTTTAATTATAGAAGGAGAAAGAGAGATTATTATTATTTCTGATACAGAAACAACAATAATAAGGGACAAAAGGGGCTTATGCTGGGGTGAGTAGATTATTTTTCAAAAAGTAGCTGGGGACGGCTATTTTTTAATTTACTCAATAAAATAATTTCTTGATATTTGTTTACAATTTTGTTAGAATAAGAGTGGTAACTTATAAGCGCGAGGTGGTCCTATTGAAAGAAAAATCTGACGAGCCTTTAATTTTTATTTATGAAAATAAAGACGGGTTCTATCTGATTGAGTATTGCAAAGATACACTTAAACTTGTCACACTCAAAAAAAATAATATAAAATTTGAGAAGTGAGGATTGCTTATTTGTAACTTCCTAAGAGTATTACACTTGTTCATGGTTTTGAAGTGTAAAGGGTTAGGCATGAGGCTATTATGCCTCATAAAGAAAGTAACGGGTGGAATAACAAGGTAGTTTATGAAGAGCGTGGTTGCTCTTTTTTTTATGTCAACTTTTATACAATAACTTGAAATATGACCTATATTAGGTCGATGCTATAGACACATTGTTAATAGAGCGAATAAAAAATGAACTTGAAAGGTAAATATAAGGCACTTCCGAAGTGCCTTTTGTATTTATACATAAAAGAAGTTGAATGAGAAAAAATAAAATGATACAATTAGGTAATTATTTTTTATACTTTGTCGACGAAAAAATTTTGGTCGACAAATGGTCGACAAACAGCAAAAAAATGATTTTTTAAATAGACAAATGCAAGTAAAATTAATAAAGTAGATGAAAAATAAATAATTATATTGTATAATTGATAAGAAAAAAGTTTATACTCGCAATGGAGGGAACAAATGTCGAGAAAAAAAAGTATATCCCCTTATTGGATATTACTTGATTCATTTATAATAATAATATTTATAGGAACAGTTCTTCTTACGCTGCCTATATCCAGCGCTACAGGAGAAAGAGTTCCGGTAATAGACAGTCTCTTTACCACAACATCAGCTGTGGCAGTAACAGGGCTTGTGGTAAATGATGTGAGTACTACTTTCAGCCTGTTTGGTAAAACGGTAATAATAGTTCTAATACAGCTTGGCGGTCTGGGGATAATGACCTTTTCGTCAATAATAGTGCTGCTTATATCTAAGAAAATAAGCTACCGGACAAAGAAAATAGTTCAGGAAGACCTGAATTACAACACTTTATTTGACATACAGAAATATATAAAAAATGTAGTAAAAACAGTTTTATTTATAGAGTTTATCGGAGCATTCTGCCTGTTTTTTACTTTTATAAAAAAGTATAGTTTTTGGAAAGCTGTTTATTATTCTGTGTTTCATTCGGTTTCGGCCTTTTGTAACGCGGGTTTTTCATTATTTTCAGATAATCTGGGCGGATACAGGGGAAATTTCTCTGTAAATATAGTTATCTGTGCTTTGATTGTATTCGGAGGGATCGGATTTGCAGTCCTGAATAATATTCATCTTTATATAAAGAAAAAAATAAAAAGAGACAAGAATAAAATAAGACTCAGTCTTACCACGAAAATGGCAGTGTTAATGTCTGCTGTTTTGATAATAGCAGGTCTTTTGATAACATTTGCCGTAGAGTCACATAATCCGGCTACATTGCAGAGTTTTTCACTGCATGATAAGCTGCTGGCATCTTTATTTCAGAGTGTTACCACGAGAACAGCAGGTTTTCAGACCATGGATCTGGCACATATGAGAATAGCTACTTTAATATCATACATTTTTCTGATGTATATAGGGGCTTCCCCGGGATCAACAGGCGGCGGTATTAAGACTACGACAATAGGTGTTATAATATTAGGTGTTTACAGCACACTGACAAACAGGGAAGACATAGAAATAAAGAGAAAGAAAATAGCATGGGATGTCTTTAACAAGGCGACATCCATAGTTTTTATTTCCTTGACATATATAATCTGCATAGTTTTTTTGCTGAGCCTTTTGGAAAAAGACAAAGGATTTCTGGAACTGGTATTTGAAACAGTGTCAGCTTTCGGGACAGTGGGGTTATCAATGAACATTACGCCAGAACTTGGCAGTGTATCAAAATTGCTGATAGCATTAACCATGTTCATAGGAAGGGTCGGGCCGCTCACAGTAGCAATGGCTTTATCAGAGCACAGCAAGAGAAGAGGAAGTTATAAATATCCCGTGGAGGATGTACAGGTAGGATAAATTTTGGAGGTATAAATGGCTAATTATTTAGTAGTGGGATTAGGAAGATTCGGAAGAAGCGTAGCCAGAACACTGTATGAAAATAATCAGGATGTTCTTGCAATAGATGATGATGAGGAGACAGTCCAGCAGGCTATAGACTCAGATGTGGTGAGTGAGGCAATTGTGCTGGATGCAAGTGATGAAACTGCGATAAAAAACGTTATTAAGGATAATTTTGATGTGGCTTTTGTGTGTATAGGGTCAAATATGCAGGCAAGTATTATGGTTACTCTTCTGCTGAAAGAAGCAGGCATACCAAAAATAATTGCCAAAGCACAAAGCAGGGCTCAGGGAAAGGTGCTTGAAAAAATCGGTGCAGACGAAGTAGTATATCCTGAGGAATTCATGGGAAAACGTACTGCAAATAAAATATTAAGACCAACAATAGTGGAGCATTTTAAGCTTTCTAATAAATATGCAGTAGTAGAGGTTCTTGCACCTAAGAGTTTCAGTGATAAGACTCTGATACAGCTTGACATAAGAAAAAAATACGGAATAAATATAATAGGAATAAAAGATAAAAATAACGAGGTAAATATCTCGCCGGCTCCAGATTCTGTGATAAGAGAAGGAGATACACTTATAGTGGTGGCAGATAATAAAAAATTAAATGAATTAAACAGAATGAAGTAGTTTGGAGGAACAGATGAGAGATTATGATGTTATTGTGGTAGGAGCGGGTCATGCAGGATGTGAAGCATCACTGGCAAGTGCAAGACTTGGAATGAAAACTGCAATATTTACAATAACACTTGATAATATAGGGGTGATGTCATGTAATCCGTCATTGGGCGGACCGGCGAAAAGCCATCTTGTGAAGGAAATAGATGCTTTAGGCGGTGAAATGGCATATAATATGGACAAAAGTTTTATACAGATGCGAATATTGAATACTAAAAAAGGGCCTGCGGTAAGATCGCTGAGAGCACAGGCTGACAGGAAAGTATATAACAGAGAAATGAAAAAAACCATAGAAAAACAGGAAAATCTGGATGTTATACAGGATATAGTAACGGAATTAAGAACGGAAAACGGAAAAGTTACTGGGATAAGTACAAAAACAGGACTTGAATTTTCTGCGAAAACTGTAGTGCTTGCCACAGGGACTTTTTTGAAAGGGCTGATGCATATAGGCGACAGAAAAATAAAAGGCGGACGTATGGGAGAGCTTTCCAGCGAGGAGCTTTCTGATTCTCTCTCAAAAGAAGGGTTGAAACTCGGACGTTTTAAAACCGGGACTCCTCCGAGAGTAGATATAAGAACGATAAATCTTGATATTCTTGAAGAACAGCCGGGAGAAACAGAGCAGCTGTTAAAATTTTCCGCTAGAACAAAGGACGAGGACATAAAAGGAAGAAAGCAGCTTTCATGCTATCTTACAAGAACAACACCAAATATACACAGTATAATTCTGTCAAATCTGGATAAGGCTCCTATGTATAACGGTTCGATTGATAGTACCGGCCCGAGATACTGTCCGTCAATAGAGGACAAAGTAGTAAAGTTCAGTGAAAAAGACAGTCATCATTTATTTTTGGAACCGGAAGGTTTTGATACATCTGAGGTGTATATAAGCGGTCTTTCGACAAGCTTTCCGGCAGAAATACAGCAGAAAATAGTAAATAACGTAATCGGGCTTGAAAATGCACATGTAATGAGATACGGTTATGCAGTCGAGTATGATTATGTGGATCCAAGCGGACTGAAATATACGCTGGAATCAAGAGCAATTGAAAATTTATATCTGGCAGGGCAGATAAACGGGACAAGCGGCTATGAAGAAGCAGCTGCTCAGGGACTTGTCGCGGGTATAAATGCTGTACAAAAGCTAAAAGGAAAAGAACCTCTTATATTGGATAGAGCAGATTCATATATAGGAACAATGATAGATGATCTGATTAATAAAGAAATAATGGAGCCGTACAGAATGTTTACCGCAAGATCAGAGTACAGATTAATTCTGAGAGAGGATAATGCAGATCTGAGACTGGCAGAAACTGGTTATAAAATAGGGCTTGTAAGTGAGGAAGACTACCAAAAGACAGTATATAAAAGAGAGTCAGTGAAAAAAATCATAGAAATACTTGAAAATACGAAACTGGGAACAAGTAACGGAAGACTCGTGGAAATACTTGAGAAATACGGGGATTCGTTAAAAAGCGGAACTACCCTGAAGGAAACTCTCAGACGTCCGAAAGTAACTTATGATGATATAAAATACATAGCCGGAATAATGAATGATGTTCCTAATCTGTCTTATGACGAAGATATAGAATATCAGACAGAAGTTCAGGTAAAATACGAAGGTTATATACAAAAATCGTACCAGATAATAGAAAGACAAAAAAGACTGGAAGAAAAAATGATCCCGGAAAACTTTGATTATAACAGAATGCAGGGAATAACAAGGGAAGCAAAGCAGAGACTTAATGAAAAAAGACCGCATAATATCGGGCAGGCATCCAGAATAGTCGGGGTGACACCTGCGGATATTTCTGTTTTACTGATGTATTTAGAAGGAGTGTTGAGTTAATGAAGGATTATTTTAAGCAGCTTCTGGAAAAATCAAATATAAAGCTGGAAGATTCTAAGATAGACATATTGCTCGAATATCTCCGGCTGCTTACAGAAAAGAACAAAGTAATGAATCTCACTGCAATCAGGGAAGAAAAAGAAATATTGGAAAAGCATTTTATAGATTCGCTGCTTTTATCAGAATTATTTTTACATACAGATAAGAAAATAATAGATATAGGTACAGGAGCCGGGTTTCCCGGACTGGTTCTGGCAGTAGTATTTCCGGAAAAGGACTTTCTGCTTGTGGATTCAGTGAGAAAAAAAGTCGCTTTTATAGACGAGACAGCAGAAATTTTAGGACTGACAAATGTAAAAACAAGCTATGAAAGAGCCGAAGATCTCATAAAAAACAGCAGAAGTTCTTTTGATGTGGGATTATGCAGAGGAGTAGCAAATCTTCGGATAATACTTGAGTATATGATTCCGTTCTTAAAAACAGACGGAAGGTTTTTACCGCAAAAATTAAATGAAAATGAAATATCAGAATCTGGAAATGCGTTGAAAGTATTAAATTCCAAAATTTTAAAAATCCATAGATTCAGACTTCCTGAATCAGATGATGAAAGAATAATAATAGAAATTCAAAAACTAAAAGAAACAGACAGCCAGTATCCGAGAAAAACAGGGATACCTGCAAAAAAACCATTATAGGGAGAGAATATGAAGCTCTTAAATCTGGATTCCGGAAAAATAATTTTAAATTCAAAGCAGCCCAGAAAAAAGTTTGATAATGAAAAACTTGAGGAACTTTCAAAGTCTATAAAGGAATATGGGATAATACAGCCTATTATTGTGAGAAAAATAGTATCGCTGAATAAGTATGAGATAATAGCCGGTGAAAGAAGATTCCGTGCTTCGCAGATGGCCGGACTTTCCAAAGTACCCGTGATAGAAATAGCCAGTGATAATATAAGAAGTTTTGAGATAGCTGTTTTGGAAAATGTGCAGAGGGAAAATCTGAATTCCATAGAGGAAGCAGAGGCTTATAATAATTTAATAGAAGTATATAATTATACACAGGAAGAACTCGCAGAAAAATTAGGGAAGACAAGATCAGCAATATCAAATAAGCTTCGTCTTTTGCATCTTCCGGAAAAAGTAAAACAGATGGTAAGGGAAAATAAACTTTCTTATGGTCAGGCCAGAACACTTCTGGCTTTTAAGGATAAAAAACAGATAGAAGAACTTTCTGATGAAATTGTGAAAAAACAATATTCAGTGCGGGAACTGGAATTAATGGCAAAAAGAAACCAGAAAAAAGATAAGCCGGAAAAAGAACAAGCAGAAGCTGTTTTTGAAGGAAGTTCCGATGAAATAGAATATTTAAAAAGTAAATTAATAGAATTTTTTGAATCAAAGGTAGATATTAAGCTGCTGAATGATAGTCAGGGAAAACTTGAGATAGAATTTTATGGTTATGAAGATCTGGAAAGAATTCTGAATATTTTGAAACTGGACTTGGAATAAAAATACGAAACCCAAAAACGAAAGGAGAAAAATCATGAAATATCTTAAGAAAACAATAATAGTATTTATTCTCCTTTTGATGGTTATAACAGGAGTGGTTACGTATATTAACAGTAAATTATTCAGTAAGGATATTCAGGGCATTATAAAAAGCCTTAATCTTGATATAAAAGTAGAAGATGCGAAATTTGTAGGTTACGGCAAAATAAAAATTACAGGGCTGGTTCTTTATGATAAAGACAAAAAGCCTGCAATTGAAGCAAATGAAGGTTATATATATATTAATCCGTTCAGTATATCAAGAGTCAGAAAAATAGATGTATATTCTCCGAATGTAATTCTGGAAAAGAAAGAAGGAATGAAATTCAATATTGTAGAGATGTTTGCCGGGGAATCCGACAAGATAGACAGAACATCGCGGATAGGGAGAATAAATTTTTATAATGCAAAACTGGATTACAGGGATACTTCCTATGACAAGCTTATTCAGAAAAATCTCAATAATGTGAATGGTTATGTACACTTTAGCAAAGCTAAAGGAATATCCCTTGAAGCGGCAGGAGACAATAACGGTGAAAAAATAGGAGTGGTTCTGAAAATATTTTATCCTCAGAAGAGATCACCGGAATTATTTTTACAAAGAAAAGCAATACGTGAAAGCAAAATATACTTTGAGCTGAACTTTGATAAATTCGGAATATTTCCCGAAGCGATACAATACGTCCCTTTTGACGGGTTAGAGGTTTATGACGGTAAAATATCAGGACAGCTGAAAATGGGACTTAATAAAAAGTTTTCAGGAAACTTGAATGTTGAGAATGGTACGGTAAAATATGTAGATTATGATGAAATTTTGAAAAATGTAAATGCAGATGTGATCTTAAAAGATAATAATGTAGATATAGCAACTGGTGCAGAGCTTAACGGCGGTAAACTTGATTTGGGAATAAAATTTCTGGAAAAAACGAAAACAGTTAAGCTGGCGATAAAATCCAATAACATGGACTATTCAGACATAAGAAAATATAAACTTATAAAGGAACAAAATATAGAAGCTTCGGGGAGAATAACAGGAACCTTTAATGCGAATCTGGATTTGGACAAAAAGATATATGAATTTGACGGATTTTTGTCTTCACCTAATTTAAGATACAGCGGTTATAATTTTAGAAATCTGAAAACTAATCTGGTTTATGATAAAAACAGTATTTTGACTCTGAATAATATAAGTTTCGGCTTTAATGAAACTATTTCAAATGTACATATAGCAGCAGATGCAAGGGCTTTGTTTTCATATAATACAAAACAAAAAGCAGGAAGCGGAACATATGAACTGGATAATAAAGGCTCAGATTTCAGCATAGAAAGAATAAACGGGAATTTTGAAATAGACAAAAATAATGTAGTAAGAAGTAATTTTTTCTCACAGGAAACAGACGGTAACTTCGCTTTTGATACCAGAAATAAGTCACTGGAAGTAAATGCCAGCGGAAAGCAGTTTTTTGATCTGAAATACGGGGAAAATAAATTTACACTAAAGCCTGTAATACGAAATCTGAAAATAAATCTGGATAAATTCCTTTTGGTTTCAGGTTCTGCTGATATAGATATAGCCAAAAATAAATATTTTGATACGGCAAAGGTGTCAGCAGTAGTAAGAAACGGGAATTTCGACATAAATGCAAATGCAGTAATAAGCGGGCAGAATATAAGGGCAACGGGTACTACTGACAGTAAATTTAATCACAGATATAAGGTAAGCGGTTCAAACATACATGTAAAAAAGCTTCTTGACAGATTTGACATAAAGGTAGCCGGAATGGATAAGTCAGATTTAACGGCAGATTTTAATGCGAATATTTACAGCAATGGAGGGAAACTAAAAGGTGACTTTAACATTGCGAGTCAAAGAGGTAAATATTTTGTAGAATATGAGAAACTTAATATAAGCGGAGACATAGAAGACCTTCTTGCAGGAAGACTTCAGGCAAAAGTAAGTGCAGGTGAAATATGGCTGAATTATCAGAGATTCAAAAATCTTACCGGTGATGTCAGTTATGAAAATAACGTAATTACAGTGACTAATTTTAAAAATGAAGATTTAAGTGCTAATGTAGCATTTAATATAAAGGATCAGAATGTGAATCTTAATGCACAGATACATAATTATATACTTTATAATGTAAGCAAGCCTGAATTTAATCTGAAATTAGAAAGACTTGATGTAAATCTGAGCGGAAATGTAAACTCACTGAACGGTTCATTATTCATAAGTCCGTCAATGGTAACAATAGATAACAGATACAGCGGTGAGCTGAAGGGAAATATAAATGTAAGAAACAGTGTTTTGATTCTGGATGAGCTTGCGTGGAGAAAAAATACACTAAAAGGAACATATGATTTAAATACACAGTCAGCTGATGTTTATGTTCATATAGAGGAATCAAAGCTGGAAGAATTATATGGTATGGATAATCTTGTAGTTTCTCTGAACAGTGATATCAGGCTTCAGGGCCGACTTGACGACTTTACTGTAACAGGAGATATTAATATAGGGCATATGCAGTATGGTGATATAAAGCTTCCGGCTATAGAATCTACCATAGCCTACAAAAACGGAGATATAAAAAGTATTCTTAAAAAGGGAAGTCTTGATATAACTAAATTTATTGTAAGGGGCGAAGAAGGGGAAGAAATACTTAATACAAGTACAAAAGTAGATGATTTAGCTACATCACAGCTGGATTTTGTACTTAATGACAAGGTGCTGGATCTGACTTCGATAAAAGGACTTAAAGAAAAAGGCTACAGCGGAATTATAAATTATTCACTTATTTTAAGAGGAGATATAGATAATTTCTTCGTGGATCTGAAAGCTGAAAGTGATAATTTCAGCGTATCAGGATTTAGTTTTAATAATTTATCGATAGATGCACAGGCTAATAATAAAGGGCTTAACATAGGGCAATTATATCTGGAATATGAAAATAACCCATTACTGGTAAACGGTTATGTTACATTTACACCGATAGACTATAATATAAACGTTCTGGCTGAAAACTTTAATCTTGATTTTCTGAAAGCAGGAAAAGGGATGAAGGATGCAGGCGGTATTGCCAATCTGGATGTAACATTCACGCCTGATAATACATCAGGAGTCATTGATCTGCAGAACTTTGTATTTAAGGATCAAAAAGGAAGCGTGGATATATCGGAATTAAATGCTAATATTGACATAAATAACAGAAAACTGGTGGTTAATAATTTCCACGGCAATTATAACGGAGGAACGGTTAATATATCAGGTAATCTGGATATACCGGGACTTGCTCCTGATTTTGCAGAGAGTAAAAAACTGGATTTGGGAGACTTCGATTTAAGGATAACACTGGATAAGACAAATATAAAATATGGAAAAACATTTGACGGAGTGCTGTCTGCTGATCTGTCATTTACTGAAAAGGAACTTTTAGGATCTGTAGTTGTAGATAAAGGAAAAATCGCGGATATATCTCAGTTTGTGGGAGAGAAAAAAGACAGTGAGGAAACTGCCGGAAAGAAAAGGGAAAAATCTATAATAGACGGTCTTCAAAGTGAAATTGTAGATATTATAATGGGGCAGTATTCTGCTAATATAAGAATAAATATGATAAAAGGAATTGATCTGGAAATACCAAGTGTAAGTCTTGTGAGAAATATAAGAGGTGTACTGAAAGGAGAAGGAGTAATAATGCTTAACTCCGGTAATATCTCAGCATCAGGAGACTTCTATGTAACCAAAGGTAAGTTTACTTTGAGCGACAGAAATTTTGTTCTGGATCAAGCAGAGTTTTATTATGGAAATAGCGGTTTTGCAGGATCGGAAATTGGAAATCCTTTTGTAGTTGTACTTGCTACCACAAATATAAATAATGATCAGATAAGTGTAAGTATTAGTGGTAACTTAAGTGATCCTCAAATTAAGTTTAATTCAAGTTTAGGATTGAGTCAAGAACAAATATTGGCATTATTGATTTTTGATGCTAGAACAACTGAAAATAGTGATTTTGAAACAAGAGATCAAAATCAGCAGTTAGGAAATCTCGCAGATCCTATATTAAATCAATTGATTTTTGGTTCTGTAATTGGTACAATAGAAGAAACTTTTGGATTGTCAGCGGTATCTCTGAAAACAAACGTACAGACTCAGAGCGCGGACAAAAAAGCAAATGGTCAGGATTTAGGACCGACAATAGCACCATCTATATATATTCAGGATAATCTTTATAAAGACAGATTGTTCTGGAATGTTGAATTAGGTTATGGAGAAGAGAGCACAGCAAGTGCAGGATTAGATTATAATTTCTGGGTTACTTATAAGGTAAGCGAAAAATTTGGTGTAAATTTGGGATTACAAAATTTAAGAGGAAATGACAGCCTTGTAAATAAAACAGACTACTATCTGGGTGTGGAATTTTCCACTAGGTTTTACGATTTTGGGGATTTCGTAAGAAGTCTCAGAAAACCTAAGTTGGAAGTTGTTCCTGAACAGGATAAACTAAAATGAATTTGGAGGTAATTATGAAAGGAAAGTTATCATCAATTATAATTGTGATGGTTATACTTATTTTGGCAACATTTAATATCCAAGCTGCAGAAAATAACGAACTGAGGGTTAGGAATATTCTCGTCTCTAATTTAAGGGAGCTGCCAAGAGAATTAGTAATGAGCAAATTAAAAATAAGAGAGGGAGAAGTATACAGCACAAAGAAAATAAGTGATACTTATCTGGCTCTAAGGGAGTTACCCTACATTAATGATGCTAACTTTTATACACAAGTGGAAGGCGAATATATAGATATCAGAATAGAAGTAGATGAGATGCCTAATGCTCTGGAAATAGCAAAAAGAGAAGAATCCAGAGAGGAACTCAGCAGAAAAACTGAATTTATCGTATCAAGTGTAAAGATAACAGGATTACAATCTTTGAAAGAAGCAGATTTTATAAAAGATATTCCTTTGAAAACAGGAGAATTTTTTGTACCGCAGAATGCTATAGACGGAGCTTCAAAGTTATTTAATTCAGGATATTTCAGCAGTGTTGAACCTAAAGTAGTAAGGGGAGCAGATAATACAATCAGCGTAGAATACGTTGTTGAGGAAAATCCTAGAGTAAATAATATTACAGTAGAAGGAAATACAATATTTACAGAGGCAGAATTATTAAGTGCCCTTGAAGTAAAAAAGGGAGATATACTGAATATAGAAAAAATGGATCCTTCTAAAAACGGTATAATCAAAAAATATCAGGATAACGGTTATACTCTGGCAAGAATTGACGATATGAAACTTGATGAAAGCGGAAATGTAAGAATAATCCTTTCAGAAGGAACAATTGAAGCAATAGAGTATAGAAAGATAGGTAAGAAAAGAGAAGGGGAAAGAAGAACTTCAAAAAGTACAGATTTAAGAACTCAGGACTATATCCTTGAAAGAGAAACAAGAATGAAAGTCGGGGAAATTTTCCAGAGAGATAAAATGGAACAAACAATAAGAAATATATATAGAACAGGGCTTTTTACATCAGTACAGCCTAACTTTAAGCCAAGCGCAACAGATCCTAACGCAAGAATAATAGAAATGGAAGCTGAAGAAAGACCGGCAGCATCTATTAACGGAAATATATCATATGGAACTTCAGTAGGATTCTTAGGAGGAATCAACTATACAGATTCGAACTTCCTTGGAAGAGCTCAGGAATTCAAAGCAGCTATAGAGATTTCTGATGAAGGCGACCAGACATATGAAATAAGTATCTTTGATCCTTGGATAAGAGGGACTGAAAGACTTCAGGCAGGAGCAAGTATTTACTACAGACAGACAAAAGATGATGATGCTTACGGAACAGACTTATACAAAGTAAAAAGATACGGTACCAGATGGACACTTGGACAAGGTCTGAGCGATGATATATATGTAAGAGGGGCAATCAGATACGAAGATGTTAAGGAATACTACAGAGACGGTACAAAAAGAGATGACTACGATTTAGTAGCATTCACTCCGTCAATTACATATGATACAAGAAATAACAGATTCAGCCCTCAAAAGGGTATATACTTAAATTTAAGTGATGAAATAGGTAAAATAGTATCTGACCACAGAAGCTATAACCAGTTTGAAATTGATTTAAGAGGATATCACAGAACATTCTTTAAAGATAAAAACATAATGGCATATAGAGCAGTTTGGGGAACAACAGGATCAGAAACGCCGGAAGCATTAAGATTCAAAATGGGTGGAGCAGATTCGATAAGAGGATATGACTACGGTGACTTTGAAGGATATAATGAATTTTACTTCAACGTAGAAAACAGAACACAAATAACTAACAGTATACAGTTAGTGGCTTTCTTTGATATTGGTAACGCATGGCAGACAACAGATAAAAGACCTGACAGAGACGGAGCAGATAAATTTAAAGACCTGAAATCAGGAGCAGGAGTAGGAGTAAGAATACTTACACCTGTAGGACCGCTAAAATTTGACTATGCATGGCCGCTTGATATAGCACCTGGAGATACTAAAAAAGATAACGGTAAATTCTACTTTAACTTTGGGCCAAGCTGGTAAAAAATGGAGGAGAAATGTATCATATAAATGAGATTTCAAAATTAATAAATGGAAAGATCATAGGGGAGGATAACTTAGAATTTTCTAAGTTATCTCCTTTTTTTGAAGCAGATCCTGAGGATCTCACATTTGCAGCTGATGAAAATATGCTGAAAAATATAAGCGGAACTAAAGCAAAAGCAGTTATAGTTCCTGTCATGGAAGAGTATCCTACAGGAAAGACATATATTGTTTTGGAACAGAATCCAAGAAATGTACTTCCGATACTTCTTAATTTTTTTAAACTAAAAATGCAAAAACCTGAAAAACAAACAGAGGACAGTGCTAAAATAGGTGAAAACGTAACGATAGGAATAAATTCATATATAGGACATAATGTGGAATTAGGTGAAAATACAGTTATTTACCCTAATGTGACTATTATGGAAGGCGTAAAAATAGGGAAAAACTCTATAATTTATTCCAATGCAGTAGTAAGAGAATTTTGTATATTAGGTGAAAATGTGATATTACAGCCGGGAGCAGTAATAGGAGCAGATGGTTTTGGTTTTATAAAAGATAAAAATGGTAATAATGTAAAAATAGAGCAGATAGGAAATGTAATTTTGGAAAATGACGTAGAAATAGGGGCTAACTCATGTGTAGACAGAGGGGCCATAGGTTCTACAATTGTAAAAAGAGGAACTAAAATAGACAATCTTGTACATATAGCCCATAATGACATAATAGGTGAAAATTGCTTTATAATAGCACAAACAGGTATTTCAGGAAGTGTGGAAGTAGGGAATAATTCTGTTCTTGCCGGTCAGGTAGGAGTGGCAGGGCATTTGAAGATAGGGAATAATGTAGTAGTAGCAGCAAAATCAGGGATTACAAACGATATACCCGATAATTCAAAAATGTCCGGTTATCCGCTGAGACCGCATATGGAAGACCTTAGAATAAAAATGTCTATGGGAAAAGTTCCGGAATTAATCAAAAGAGTAAAAGAACTGGAAAAAATATTAAAAAAAGAAGAGAAATAATAATTTATGGTCGTTTAATATTTTCATAGTGATGACAGCGGCAGGGTAGGGCAGTCGTAAGTTTATCTTGACTATGAATAATAAATAATGTAAAATTAAATCACCATAAATAAGAGGGAGTTGTATAAATGAAAAGACTTTTTTTTCTGATCATAATATGTCTGTTCATGGTGAGTTGTGGAAAGCAGGCAGACAATACTGTGGAGAAATTTATAGACAACATTAAAAGCAAAAAAATTGATGCAGCAATGAAATATGTAAAAAATGAAAATGTTGCTAAAGATATGGAAATAATGGAAATATCTTATAAAAATAAAACACAGGAAGCTATTTTTGAAGCATTATTTAAGAATATGAATTATAAAGTACTTCAGACAAAAAAAGAGTCAGATGAGCTGACTATAGTGAAGGTAGAAATAGAAAACGTAGATATAAAAGGTGTTTTTATGAGATTGTTTGAGGAAACAATACAGGATATGTCAGCAGGTGGTGAGGAATCAAAAGCTGATGATCACAGCACGCTGGAAAAGAAGCTCATAGAAATTCTGAATGATAAAAATGTACCTAAAACAAAAGCAGTAACTGAATTCGCAGTTTATAACACAAAAGACGGAAATAAAATAGAGCTGACTCCGGATAATGTAAATATTATGTTCGGTCAGATTTCATCACTTGGAGGTTTTGCAAAATCGGACGAAAGTTCTGAAGAAAAGAAAACAGAACCTGAGGATATTCAGCCAAAACCACAACCAATGCAGAAAAAATAAGGCACATAAGTGCCTTTTTTACTGCACGGAATTTTGTTAATTAAGTAACTTATTGGAGAGATAAGGAGATAAATATGTATGATAATGTAACAGAGGCTAAAAGATGCATAGCCTGTAAAGTACCTTTCTGTGAGAAAGGATGCCCGGTAAGTACACCTATAAAAGAAATAATACAAATGTATTTAAATAATAAAATACTTGAAGCCGGTGATATTTTATTTAAAAATAATCCTCTTTCAATAGTATGTTCTATTGTATGCCCTCATGAAAAGCAATGTGAAGGAAGCTGTATTCTGAACAGAAAATCAAGAGGGGTAGAGTTTGGAAAAATAGAAAATGAAATTTCAAACTGCTATATTGATAATGTAGACTTTGCCATACATAAGCTGAATGACAGAAAATCAAGAGTTGCGATTATAGGAGGCGGACCGGCGGGGATAGCTATTGCATTTATACTGGCCTTTAAAGGATATGATATTACAATATATGAGTCACATTCACAGATCGGCGGTGTCCTAAGATATGGTATTCCTGAATTCAGACTGCCAAAGGTTACAATTGACAAGCTGGAGAAAAAACTTATGGAAATAGGTGTAAAAATAAGACCGAATATATTGATCGGCCCTACTTTAACACTGGATGATATTTTTAATGACGGTTACGGAGCTATTTTCATAGGCACAGGAACATGGAATCCAAGAAAATTAAAAATAAAAGGTGAAGCTTTAGGTAATGTTCATTATGCAATTGACTATTTAAAGTCGCCTGAATACTATAAACTTGGGGAAAAAATAGTAATAATAGGTGCCGGAAATGTGGCGATAGATGCAGCAAGGACTATGATAAGAAATGGTGCCAAAGAGGTTCTTCTTTTGAACAGAGAGGGAGAAACAGGAATAACTGCTAATAGAAAAGAGTTTAATGATGCAGTAGCTGAAGGCGTACAGGTAATGAATTTCAAAACCGTACTTGAAATAAAAGACGACGGTGTAGTAATAGCCAATACAGAGTTAACTGAAAAAGACGGTGTAACAGACTATAGTGTGGATTATGACAGTGAACGCTTTTATAAATGCGATTCTGTAGTAGTGGCAATAAGCCAGGGACCAAGGTCAAATATAGTTTCTGCGAATAAAGATCTGGAGATAAATGACAGAGGACTGATAGTGACTAATATAGACGGGAGTACCACTAAAAAGGGAGTGTTCTCAGGCGGAGATGTAGTTACAGGTGCTAAAACAGTGGTTGAAGCTGTAAAGATGTCTAAAATAATAGCAGAAAAAATGGATGAATATATGAGAAACGAATATAAATAACAAGAAAGGACAGACATAATGGGAAAATTAATAAAAGGCGTAAGCAAAAATGCCAGATTTTTTATATGTGATACAAAAGATCTGGTTCAGGAAGCTATGGATATACATTCGTGCAGTGCTACCGGTATATCAATACTGGGGAGAGTTCTTACAGCAGCAGGAATGATGGGAAAAGATCTGAAAAGTGAAAGTGATTCGCTGACAATAAGAATAAACGGCGACGGTCCTGCAGGAACAATTATAACTACTGCCAACATGAATGGTGAAGTAAAGGGGTATATGAGCAATCCTCAGGTAGATACAGAAGAACATGACACAGGACAGATACAGATAGGAAAAGCCGTGGGGAACGGGACAATGTATGTAATAAAAGATATGGGACTGAAAGATCCTTTTTCCGGGCTTGTTCAGCTGCAAACAGGAGAAATAGGCGATGACCTCGCATATTATTTTTATACATCGGAACAAATACCGTCAGTAGTAGCGCTAGGGGTAAAAGTAAATCAGGATTATAAAATATCATGCGCCGGAGGATTTATTATCCAGCTGCTTCCCGGAGCGGAAAATGAATTTATAGACAGGCTAGAAGAAAAATTAAAAGCAATAAGACCAGTTACAGAGCTTTTTGAAGGCGGATTTGATATATACAGAATAGCAAAACTGCTTTATGAAGATATGGGAAGCGATGTGGAGGGGAAACTCATAGAAGATTACGAAATACTTGAGGAATCAGAGCTTTCTTATAAATGTGACTGTTCAAAAGAAAGATATCTGAGAGGACTTATAACACTTGGAAGAAAAGAAATAGAGCAGATTCTTGAAGAAGACGGCGGGAAAATGGAAGTGGAATGCCACTTCTGTATGAAAAAATACGAATTCACAAAAGAAGACTTTGATGGTATAGATTTTTAGTATCAGAATGAAGACAAATATAACAAAAGTATTTCATTTGTGTAAAACAGGAAACACTTTTTTGCAATGTGTAAAATATTTTTAAATTAACAGGCTTAAAAGCTTTTAAAATATGATATAATAAAATTCAGGAGGTAAAAATGGAAGACAGATTTTTATATAGTGAGGCAGATGATACTATTTTTATAAAAATAGAAGGAAATGCCACTATGAAGAACAGTAAAACATTATCAGATCTTTTAGCCGAAATATTCAAAGGTGAGAAGAAGAATCTGGTTTTTGAAATGTCTGATTGCAACTACCTGGATAGTACATTTCTGGGTTTGATAGCCAAATGTGCCCTTGAAATAAAGAAAACATGGAATTCTACATTATATATAATGAATGCTTCAAATATGGTATTAAGCGGTTTGAAACAAACAGGAATAGATAAATTCGTGGAGAAAATAGAGGACAGTTCACTGCAATTAAAGGCATCAGAGCTGGAAAAACAGGATTTTGGCGATAAAAAAGAAAAAACACTGCATATTCTGGAAATGCATAAAACTTTGATGGAACTTAATGAAAAGAATAAAGAGACATTTCAGAATGTAGTAAATATGATAGAAAAAGATCTGAATAAATAGGAAATCAGAATTTTGTCATTGTGAATAATAAATAAGAATTTGCTGATTAGGGGAGTACCTTTTTCAGTTTTTCTTGTTTTTGAATATAGTGAAAAAGATAATTTGCCGGAGTTTGGCAGAGGGCAGGCGGGTTACAGCCTGAAAGAGCCGGCTGTATGTGAGACCTGTACTCATGCTATTATCCGGTTGAATATTACATAATAAAAAATAGTAAACACTTACATATAATTTATAATAAAGGAGATTAGTCGGAAATGTCAAAACTTAAAATAGGAGTCATAAGAGGAGGAATCTCTTCTGAGAGAGAAGTGTCACTTAAATCCGGTGAGGGAATAATAAAGGAACTGAATAAAGATAAATATGATGTAAAAGATATAATATTAAATGAGAAAAATGATATTTTTACTTCTTTGGACGGACTGGATTTTGTGTTTCTTGGGTTACACGGAAAATTCGGGGAAGACGGAAAGATTCAGGCGATACTGGAAACAATGGATATACCTTATACAGGATGCGGTGTTCTGGCTAGTTCACTATGTATGGATAAAGATATAACTAAGCACATAATGAGAAGTTACGGTATTAGAACTGCTAAATGGATTGCCATTAGAGATGGCGAAGAGTGTAATTATTCTGAAGTAATAAGTTATCTGGGCGATGATATAATAGCCAAACCTAATTCAGGCGGTTCCAGCGTAGGAGTTCATTTTATCAAGAATGAGCAGGAATTTTGCGAAGCATTAAAGGATATATTCACTATAGATAAAGAAGTGATGATAGAAGAAGTATTGAGAGGCGTGGAAATATCCGTACCGATCATTGACGGGAAAGTTTATCCCACACTGTGTATAGAGCCGAAAGCCGGTACTTTCTTTGATTATGCATCAAAATATGAAGTAGGCGGTGCTGATGAGTATGTAGTGGAATTCGAAAAGGAACTTCAGGATGAAATAAACGATCTGACAGAGAGAGCCTACCATGCAGTGAAATGTGAAGGGTATGCTAGAATAGACTTTATGCTTAAAGACAATAAACCTTACCTGATGGAAATAAACACGCTTCCCGGAATGACAATGACAAGTCTTGTACCGAAAAGTCTGAAGCATCTCGGTGTGAGTTATTCAGAATTGCTGGATAAACTTATAGAAGTGTCTTTAAAGATAAAAAGATAAAAAGATAAATATTGGAGAGGTGATAATATGGAATTAAATAAAATACCTAGTTTTACAATAGATCATATAAAACTGGAACCCGGAATTTATGTTTCAAGAATAGATGAAGTAGGCGGAGATTATGTTACTACTTTTGATATGAGACTGAAAAAACCAAATGCGGAGCCTGTGATAAATATAGCAGAACTGCATACAATAGAGCATTTAGGAGCTACTTTTCTGAGAAATGATGAAGAATGGAAAGATAAAGTGGTTTATTTCGGGCCGATGGGATGCAGAACAGGATGTTATCTGCTGTTAAAGGGAAGACTTGAATCAAAAGATATACTTGATCTGGTAAAAAGAATGTGGCAGTTTATCAGCACATTTGACGGGGATATTCCGGGAGCTACTGCTAAAGACTGTGGAAATTACCTCGATCAAAATCTTCCAATGGCAAGATATGAAGCAAAAAAATATCTGGAAAGAATGGAAAAGTTTACAGAAAGTAACTTAGTATATCCTGAATAGAATCATAATATAAATTTAGTGAAAGTGAAAAAAGCAGGGAAAATCCCGTTTTTGGAAATTTCACTTTACTTAAAATAGGAGAAGAAATATGAAATTAGTGGATACACACGCACATATATATGACGAGAAGTTCGCAGGTGATTTTGACGATATAATGAACAGAATAAATAATGAACTGGACTTCGTGGTTAGTATTGGTTATGATATGGAATCTTCGGAAAAAAGTATAGCTTTATCTGAAAAATACGAAAAAATATATAGTGTAATAGGGTTTCATCCCACAGAAATAAAAAAATACAGTATAGAAGCAGAAAAAAAGCTTGAAGAGCTTGCTAAGAATTCTAAAGTAGTGGCGATTGGAGAAATCGGGCTTGATTATTATTGGATGGAAGATCCGAAAGAAGAGCAGAAAAAAATATTCAGAATGCAGATGGAACTCGCAAGAAGGGCAAAGCTTCCGGTGGTTATCCATACAAGAGATGCTATGGAAGATACTGTAAATATACTTGAAGAATATAAGGATCTTGGAGGAATACTGCATTGTTATCCGGGTTCTTATGAAACAGCGAAAAAAGTAATGGACAGATATTATTTTGGAATCGGCGGGGTAGTTACTTTTAAGAATAATAAGATTACAAAAGAAACAGTAAAAAAACTTCCGCTGGAAAGAATAGTAATAGAGACAGACTGTCCTTATCTTACACCCGAGCCGTTCAGAGGAAAAAGAAATGAACCTGTATATGTAAAATATATAGCAGAAAAAATTGCAGAAATAAAAGGAATACCTTTGGAACAGGTTATAGAAGTTACTACTAATAATGCAAAAAATATTTATTCCATATGATCTTCAGAGAAAAATTTGACAAAAAAATCTTAAAATGATATCATATAACGGTGTTAATTATTAAAAAAAAGGAGAGATTTATGGAAAAAAACACAAAATTAATGTACATTTTGGCAATTTTTATTAGCTTCATTTCACCGTTGATTTTCTTTATAAATGCAAAATCAGCAGAAGAAAAGGAAGATGCAAAATTAAGCTTGAATTTTGAAATTAGCTATACAATAATTATGTTTGTAGTAGGGGTAGTAGTTAATATAATAACTTTTATCGTGCCTACTATAGGTATGATTTTATCTTTAGCATATTTAGTGATTTGGGTATGGCATGCATTTATTGATTATAAAGCAATGAAAGCAGTTGAAGAAGGAAAAACTCCAGAATTTCCTATCAACTTTAATTTAGTAAAATAAAAGTTATTTCAGAAGATATCATAAAAAGGCATTCAAAATTATTATTTTGTATGTCTTTTTTGTTTAATCAAATACTTTATAATAATGGAGGAAATATGTTATTAAAGATAAATTATAAAAATATACCAGATAATAGAATAATACCGACTGAAGCTGTTATAGTTATGTGTAAGTCTGGAAAAGAGATCATTTTAAATTTAAACGGCAATAAATACATACATATAATATACAATGATGACAAAGATGTGAATGAAGATTTTGAATTGATACAATCGGTTTGGTATCTAAAAGAATATGAAGGGAAAAATTTTATATTTTTAAAAAATCATGTACATAGTTAATATTTATTAAAGATAAAAATCTGGTTTGCAAAATTATTCAAAATATATATTTAAATTATTTACTGAGAAATAGTTCTAAGAAAATAATGCTTTTAGTATATCAAGTTATTTTTAGTAAATATTATAAAGAGCATTTTTTATACAAAAAATTGAATTGAAAAAAACTCTGACAAGAGGTAGAATAGTATAAGACATGAAGTTTCAATAAAATTTTTTTATACATAAGGAGAAATTATGAAAATAATAGGAATAGGAACAGATATAATAGAAATAGACAGGATAAAAGATGCTATAAATAACGTAAAAACATTTAAAGGAAGAGTTTTTACCAAAAATGAAATAGAACATGTAGAAAAGCGAAAAAATCCTTATCCCAGCTATGCCGGAAGATTCGCAGCAAAGGAAGCGGTGTCTAAGGCAATAGGGACAGGTTTCAGAGGATTTAATCTCGTAGATATAGAAGTATATAATGATGAACTGGGTAAGCCTTACCTGAGATTTTATAACGATTTGAAAGAATTAATGAAGGATGTGGAATTTCAGATAAGTATATCACATAGTAAGGAATATGCAGTTTCAACAGTTATTTTGTATAAAGAAGAATAATGTAAACTACCATATAAAAAAATTATTTTTGAAAACAAATAAAAATAAAAAATTACTTTGTAAATCAAATAAAAAAATAGATGTTTGAAACATTTGAAATACTTTCTGATAAAAATATAAGAAGAAAGCAGAAAATTTATTTAATATTCCTTTACGGAGTTTTATTTTATATGAAAAAATATATCTTTTTTGTTTTAGAAACAAATTTGTAAGAATATCCTGAACATTAGAAAAAATCATGGAAAATAAGAATATGAATTCATGATTTTTTTTATTTATATTATAATAGTATGTAGCTATATAAAAAATATATAAATAAAAATTTATCGAAAAATAAATTGTAATTATTACAATTTTATACTCGAATTACTTAATATAGGCTCGGTATCGAATATTTTGAATCAAAATATTTTGAAACCAAAATAATTTTGATGATTGACTACTTTGGTATTATATAGTAGAATAATTGTATATATATTATTTATGGAGGTCGAAATGAGTTTATTGGAGCTTAAGGAACTAAAAGCTAAAGTTGAAGATAAAGAAATTTTAAAAGGATTGAACCTTAATATAAATAAAGGGGAAGTACATGTTATTATGGGGCCTAACGGAGCCGGAAAATCAACTCTGGCAAGTGTTTTGGTAGGACATCCTAAATATGAAATTTCAGGCGGGGACATAATTTTTGACGGTGAAGAGATAAATGATCTGGGTGTGGATGAAAGAGCACAAAAAGGAATGTTTTTATCTTTTCAGTATCCTGAGGAAATACCGGGATTAACTGTGGAAGATTTTTTGAGAGCTGCTAAAGAAGCAGTATCAGGAGAAAAACAATATTTTATGCAGTTTCATCAGGAATTAGTAGAAAAAATGGAAAAACTTCATATAGACCCTACATATGCAGACAGACATCTGAATGTGGGATTCTCAGGGGGAGAAAAAAAGAAAAATGAAATACTGCAAATGGCAGTTTTGGAACCAAAACTGGCAATTTTGGATGAAACAGATTCCGGACTTGACAGAGATGCTACAAAGATAGTTTTTGAAGGTGTACAAAAGCTGAAAAATGATGATAACGCACTTCTTATAATAACTCATTATAACAAGGTACTTGATTATCTGAAACCTGACTTTGTCCATATATTAATGGATGGAAAAATAGTGAAAAGCGGCGGGATAGAGCTGGTGGAATATATTGAGAAAAAGGGATACCAAAAAATGAGGGAAGAATTAGGACTTTAAAAAAGAGGTGAATGATTTGGAAGACAGAAAGAAAACTTATATCGCCGATATTGAAAGAGGCGTTTATGATATAAAAGATGAAATGAAACATGAATTTACCACTAAAAAGGGTTTGACAGAGGAGATAATAAGAACAATTTCCAAAGAAAAAAATGAACCTGAATGGATGCTTGAACACAGACTGAAATCATTGGAAGTATATAATTCCAAGCCTATGCCTAAATGGGGTGCTGACTTATCTGATTTAGACGTAGACGATATTATCCACTATCTGCGTCCTGACAGCAAAATAATGAGTGATTCATGGGATGATGTACCTGATTATATAAAAAATACTTTTGACAGGCTGGGAATACCTGAGGCTGAAAAACAGTCACTTGCAGGAGTGGGTGCGCAGTATGACTCAGAAGTGGTATACCATAGTATTCATGAGGAACTGGTAAAACAGGGAGTTATTTATACCGATATTGAGACAGCACTAAGAGAACACGAAGATATAGTAAAAGAGTATTTTATGAAGCTGATAACTATGAATGATCATAAATTCGCCGCATTGCACGGAGCTGTGTGGTCAGGGGGATCATTTGTATATGTGCCGAAAGGTGTAAAAGTAGACAAACCCTTACAGTCATATTTCAGGCTAAATGCTGCTGAAGCAGGACAGTTTGAGCATACACTTATAGTAGTGGAAGAAGGGGCAGATCTGCACTTCATAGAAGGATGTTCAGCGCCGAAATACCAGAAAAACGCGCTTCACGCCGGAGCAGTGGAATTATTTATAAAAAAAGGCGGAAGACTAAGATATTCGACTATAGAAAACTGGTCTAGAAATATGTATAATCTGAATACCAAAAGAGCAACAGTGGATACAGACGGAGTAATAGAATGGGTATCAGGATCATTTGGATCAAGAGTATCAATGCTTTATCCTATGAGTATACTTAAAGGAGAGCGTGCAAGATGTGAATTTACAGGAATTACTTTTGCTTCTACAGGACAGTATCTGGATACAGGATCAAAGGTAATACATGCAGCGCCGTATACTACATCTAATGTACATTCCAAGTCTATTTCCAAAAACGGAGGTACGGCTTTATACAGAGGACTTCTGAGAGTGGCACCCAATGCACACGGATGTAAGTCTACCGTGGAATGCGAGTCACTGATGCTTGATAATGAATCAAGATCAGATACTATACCTATTATAGAAATACACAATGATAACATTGATATCGGGCATGAAGCCAAAATTGGAAGAATAAGCGAAGAAGCTATTTTTTATTTAATGTCAAGAGGGATTAGCAAGGATGAGGCAAAAGCCATGATAGTAAGAGGATTCGTGGAGCCGATTTCCAAAGAGCTGCCGCTTGAATACGCAGTTGAGTTAAATAAACTAATAGAGCTGGAGCTGGAAGGTACTATAGGATAGGAGGACACTTTGATGTTTAACGAAGATAATATAAAAGAGCTTGATAATTATCAGTTTAGAATAGATAACTTTAAAAAATATTCAGCTTTGTCAGCACCGAAATGGAAAAGAATCAGTCATAATGTGGAGGTTCCTGAAAATTATAAAAAATTTGACGGGGTTTCTGTATCAAATGCGGAACAGGACGGTCTTACAGTAAAGAATATAAACGAAGCATTTCAGGATATGGGAAAGTACAATAATGACAATGAATACGGGCTGAATGAATTTTTTAACACACAGGTATATTCATTTTATAACAGCGGGAAATTTATTCATATAGGTGAAAGAAAAAAACTTGAAAATACAGTATGCATAAATTATAATTTTAATAAGGAAAATAATCTGCTTATTGATTATAACGTAATTGTAGCAGAGGATTTTTCAGAAGGAACAATTATTATAAATTATAATTCAGAAGATGATACAGAAGCATATCATAACGGAATGATCAAAATAATAGCTAAGCCAAACTCGAAGATTAAGGTCATAAAGATACAGAATCTGAATCTGAACAGTTATAACTTCGAGGGGAGCAAAGCAGAGGTTTTTGGAAGTGCTGATGTGGCTATTTACAGTATGGAAATGGGAGCAAAGGTAAATGCCGTGAGTAATAAAAACTATCTTGAGGAAGATGGTTCCAAAATAGAAATATGGCCCGGTTATCTTGCTGACAAAGACAGAAAGGTAGACCTTGAATACTCGGTAATATTCAGAGGAAGAGATACTGCCGGTGTAATAGAAGGAAGAGGAGCTGTAAAGGATACTGCAAGAAAGGTATTCAGAGGAAATCTTTATTTTAAGAAAGGCGCAAGACACTCTGTGGGAAAAGAAGGGGAGTTTGCTATTCTGCTGGATAAAGGTGTAAGATCTGACTCTATTCCGGGATTATTCTGTGATGAGGATGATGTAATAGGAGAACACTCTGCAAGTATAGGTAAAGTAGATGAAAGTAAACTGTTTTATCTGATGAGCAGAGGTTTAACAGAAAATAATGCTAAGAAGCTCATAATAGAGTCTTCTTTCAAACCTATACTAAACAGTATAGATGACCTTGAAATGAAAAATAAACTGCTGGAAGAACTGGAAAAAAGAATATAAGGAGCTCAATATGGAAATAAAAAAAGAATTTCCAATTTTTGATGATGAAAATCTGCATTATCTTGATACTGCCGCAACATCGCAAAAACCCCAGGTAGTGCTGGACAGTATAGAGAGATATTATAAAACCTATAACGGGAATCCCGGAAGAGGTTCCTACAAGCTGGTGATGGATTCCACAAGAATTTTTGAGGATTCAAGAAAGACAGTACAAAGGTTTTTGAATGCAAAAGAAAAAGAGGAAATAATATTTACCAAAAGCACAACTGAATCTATAAATCTGCTGGCTTATTCATTTGGTCTGGAATTTATCAACGAAGGTGACGAAATAATACTTGGTATTACCAATCATCATGCAAATATAGTTCCGTGGCAGATGGTAGCCAAAAAGAAAAAGGCAAAAATAAAGTATATTTATCTGCATGAAAACGGTCAATTTGATCTGGACGATTTTAAATATAAAATTAGTAAAAGGACAAAGATTGTAGCTTTTTCGGCAGTTTCTAACGTAACAGGAGTAATTCATCCTATAGATGAGGTAGTGGAAATAGCGCATAATAACGGTGCTTATGTATTAGTAGATGCTGCACAGGCTCTGCTGCATTTTCCTATAGATGTGCTAAAGAGTAATATTGATTTTCTTGCTTTTTCCGGACATAAATTATTTGCACCAATGGGGATAGGGGTCTTATACGGAAAGAGAAAACTTCTTGAAAAAATGCCGCCGTTTTTATTCGGCGGGGATATGATAGAGTTTGTAACTGAGCAGAATTCCACGTTTGCACCTATTCCGAATAAATTCGAGGGTGGTACGCAGAATGTAGAAGGAGCTTACGGACTTTCAGAAGCGATAAAATATCTTGAAGGAATAGGATATGACCAGATAAATAAAATAGAGCATGAATTGGAAATGAAAGCTCTTTTTGAACTTCGCAATCTTGGGTTCGTAGAAACTTATCATACTGAAAATGTGGAAAGAGTGGGAGTAATTGCATTTAATGTAAAAGGAGTTCACTCGCATGATGTAGCTTTTATACTGGATTATTACGGAGTTGGTGTAAGATCCGGACATCATTGTGCACAGCCGCTGATGAATTATTTGGAGATACCATCTTGCTGCAGGGCAAGTTTCAGTGTGTATAATGATGCAGGAGATGTAGAAAAGCTCATAGAAGGACTTAGAAAAGTAAAGGAAGTGTTCAAGCTATGAATTTAGAAAAATTATATCAACAGACGATTTTAGAATATAGCAATAGAAAAGACCTGAAAAGAGAGATGGACAGCCCGACTTATATAGAAAGAGGGCATAATCCTAACTGTGGTGATGATCTTACGCTGGAAATAAAACTAAATTCAGATAATATAATCGAAGATGCTGCTTTTTTAGGAAACGGATGTGCGATTTCATCAGCTTCCACAGCAATGCTTATTGATCTTATAAAAGGGAAAAGCATAGAGGAAGCAAAGGAAAAAGTAGATATTTTCTTTAAGATGATGGGGCAGAAAGAAAAGCTAAGCAGCGATGAAATGAAAAAACTGGGTGATGCAGTGCTTATGGAATATGTGGCTAATATGCCTGCAAGGATAAAATGTGCGACGCTCAGCTGGCACTCGCTCAGAGTGATTATTGATAAAAATGAAGAGAATAAGTAGGATTTTATCTTGCTTATTTTTTTTAAAAAAATATTGACATGCGCATAAAAAATACGTATAATATATTTATTAGCATACAGATTTAAAACCGTCAATGAAGTTTTCATCTGATCAAATTTGTAAGGAGATGCTAATGGACTATAGTTCAAGAGGTCTCATTAAACGATTAATAGAAGCTGGGTGGATATTGAAACGTTGTAATGGAAGCCATCACCAGTATATTAAAGGTGGGCGGGTTGTGACAGTACCACATCCCAGAAAAGATCTTAAATATGGGACGTATAATGCAATTTTAAAACAGTCAGGTCTGAAATAACTGGGTTTAATACCCAGTTTACCTGATTCAGGAGGTTTTTTATTATGGCTAGAAAAGATATTTATATTTATCCTGCTATTTTTGAAGAGGAGGATGGTGGATATAATATTAGTTTTCCAAATTTAGAGGGGGCGCTTACATGTGGGGATGACTTAAGTGATTCTTTATTCATGGCTAAAGATGTGTTAGGGTTATATTTATATACTTTAGAAGAGGATGGGACAGAATTACCAGAGCCTTCATTACCTAATAGAATAAAAGTCAAAGATAATCAATTTGTTCAGCTAATTGAAGTTTATATGCCGCCGATAAGGGATGAACAGGAAAATAGGCATATAAGAAAAAACGTAACTATTTCAAAATGGGTTAATGACTTGGCTGTAAAGAAAAAGATAAATTTCTCCGCAGTTTTAGAGTCAGCTTTGAAAGAAAAATTAGGTTATAGAAAATAAATTTAAGAAATTACTCTTTGAACTATCAGAAAGAGTAATTTTTATTATGAAAATATAGAAATATGGTATAATATTAAAAAGTTCAGGAGGTATATTTATGTCATGTTTAGGTGTACTTTTCAGCATTGATGATACTGAAGCCGAAAAGCTGAAAAAGATTAAGAGAGAAGATATCGTGGAGTATATTCAGGAGGAAATAGAAGAAGTTTATTTTGATGAAAAGCGGGAACAGCTGGCACAGCTAGATAAAGCCTGGGACGCTATACACAGGGCTTTCTGTAATAGCGAACTGTTATTTGAGGATGGAGAGCAGCCTTTGAGTCTTGTAATACTGGACGGTGAAATATTATACGGCGATGCAGACGAAGAAGATGACTATATAGTGTCGTTCAAAAGCGCGGAGCAGGTAAAATCAGTGTCAAAAGCCCTGAGAAATATTTCTGAGGAAGAATTCAGGAAAAAATATTTTGAAATTGATGAAGAAAAGTATGAGTATCCTTTAAGTGAAGAAGATTTTGAGTATTCATGGGGATGGCTGTCTGATACATTTGAATTTTGGGATTATGCAGCTAAAAATAATTTATCTGTGATTTTTACTGTAGATCAGTAGAAAAAGAACTTTCTATTTATTGTTATTTTTTAGTTTTTCATGCATTTGATGAAATATTTTTCATAAAATAAAAAAAAATTCAATAATTTTTATTTTTTAAGAAAATAGCTAAATCATATTTCATTTTTATATTGGTATAAATATTTTATATCGATTACATTCTAGACAATATAAAATATTTATGATATTTTATATATTGAGAATACTAAGTAGGAAAGGAAGTAGGATAGTGGATTATATTGATAGTATTTTAGAAAAAGTAGAATCAAGAGACGGACATGAGAAGGAATTCATGCAGGCAATGAAAGAAGTACTAAAGTCATTAGAACCGGTTATAGCAAAGCATCCTGAGTATCAGAAAAACGGAATTCTTGAAAGACTGGTAGAGCCTGAAAGACAAATAATCTTCAGAGTACCGTGGGTAAATGATGAAGGGAAAGTAATGGTAAACAGAGGTTACAGAGTACAGTATAACAGCGCCATGGGACCATATAAAGGCGGACTAAGGCTTCATCCTTCAGTTAATCTGGGAATAATAAAATTTTTGGGATTTGAGCAGATATTTAAGAATGCCCTTACCGGACTTCCAATAGGCGGGGGAAAAGGCGGATCAGATTTTGATCCTAAAGGGAAATCAGATAATGAAATAATGAGATTCTGCCAAAGTTTCATGAATGAATTATATAGACATATAGGTTTAAATACAGATGTTCCGGCGGGAGATATAGGTGTCGGAGGAAGAGAAATAGGTTATTTATTCGGGCAGTATAAAAAAATAAAAAATTCATATGATACAGGAATTCTCACAGGAAAAGGACTCGAATACTGGGGATCTCTTGTAAGAAAAGAAGCTACAGGGTATGGACTGGTTTATTTTATGGAAGAAATGCTTCAGGAGCATGATTCGACTTTTGAAAATAAAACAGTTGTTATTTCCGGATCAGGAAATGTTGCTATTTATGCACATGAAAAAGCTACACAGCTGGGAGCAAAAGTGATAGCCATGAGTGATTCATCAGGATATATAATAGACAGAAACGGAATAAATCTGGATACTGTAAAAAAACTGAAAGAAGTAGAAAGAAGAAGAATAAAGGATTATCTGGAATTTCATAAAGATGCTGAATTTTACGAAGGGTTTCAGGGAATATGGGATGTTAAATGCGATGTAGCGCTTCCATGTGCCACACAAAATGAAATAACTCTGAAAGAAGCTGAAAAAATGGTGGCAAATGGTGTTGTCGCTGTGGGAGAAGGAGCAAACATGCCTTGTCTTGATGAAGCAGTGGAATACTTTATTGCAAATAAAGTTCTTTTAGGTCCGGGTAAAGCTGCTAATGCCGGCGGAGTGGCTACTTCAGCTTTGGAAATGAGCCAGAACAGCATGAGACTTGCATGGACATTCGAAGAAGTAGACAAAAAGCTTCATGAAATAATGAAAAATATTTTCAAAGAATCAAAAAAAGCGGCAAGAGATTACGGAGTGCCTGGAAACTACGTAGTAGGAGCAAATATTGCAGGATTTAAGAAAGTAGCTAATGCTATGCTTGCACAGGGAGTAATATAATTTTTTTAATATATAATTTAATAATCCTTTACAGATACTAAAACGGTATCCGTAAAGGATTTTTTTATATTTTGCAGAATCGGGAAATCTGCTGAAATTACATATTTGACCAGAAATACTCGGGATATTCTTCGTCCAGTATCGCTTCAATTTCATTCTGATCTTTTTTCAAAATTTTTTTTATAAACTCTTTCTTGTTAATTTTTTTATTTACAGCTTCTGTAAAACCATTGTCTATATATTTTTGAATATCGGTATAATCAAAGTAAAATTTTGTTTTCAAACTTTCTATATTAAATTCCTGAAATAATACCAGTGTAATTCTGTTTGAAAAAGTTATAATAAAATCATAATCAATATGCTTTAATTTATGAATTTCATTAATAGTCAAATAAGCAACCATCTTAAATTCCAGATAATGACTCAAACGCTGGATAAAAAAATTAATTTTTTCTATAGATGAATTAGTAATGATAACTATTTTTTTTGTATTTTCACCAAATATTCTGTTATTCAGGAGAAAAGTCTCAAAAATAAGTGTGAGCGATGAAATCTGGTGAATTGTGAGTTTTATTTTATACTCTCTTTCGAGATATCCTGTTTTTTTCAGTATGGCATTGGAAATTTTGGAGTATTTTCTGAATGTATCATCTAATTTATCGTCATAGAATGAGTATCTCAGATAATTTTTTAATGCAGACTTATAGAGATATGCGTATACAGCGTCAAAAACCTTGTTTTTAAGATAAAATTTTGTATTTATCTGTTCTTCTATGAATGTAATCAAAAATTCCGTAATATCGCGAATATTTTCATTTTTAGGAAATTCAATATTTTTATCATAATTCAGCGACGCAATCAGATAATTAATAAAAGTATTTTCATTTTTATCAGGGAAAATTTTGTAGGGACTTGCAGTAAGAAGATGGTTTTTATCCTGTATATCAATACGGCAGTTTTGTTTTTGTCTGATCAGGCTGAGGTTATAGTAAATATAAAGAAGTTTTTTGGATGCATAATCCATGTTTAAGCTATTATTTCTGATAAAGTCCTGTATTTTTTTTCTGTTTTTTTCTTCTGATTTTTCCACGGATTTTTTAAAAAATTCAAATAGCTTTCTTTCTATTGGATTATTTGCCTGTCTGCTGTAAATAACATCATTTTCGTCAAGTTCAATTACACTGATAAGTCTCTGTGCAGTAAGAATACGAAATCTGCCTTCATCACCGTAAATCTTTATTCCCTTTCTGGGTATAGTTTTTACTGTAAGATTATTTTCAGCAAGATAAGTTCTCAAATATCTGGAATCTTTCTTTTTGGTAGTGAGGCTAAGCCCCATTTCCTCGTATGCTTTTGACAGATTAATATAATCATTAAGAAAAACCTGAATTAATATAATAGCCGTTCTTTCCTCTTTTTTAGGGGAATATTCATTTAGTTCCAGTCTTTGTACAAATTCTATTTTGTCCTTGTATGTAATAGTGCTTATGACTTTTCCTCTGTAGATTTTCAGCTGCTTATCCTTAGGCAGATAAAAGTTAAGATTTTCAATATTACGTTTTATAGTGGAAAGTCCTTTTTTATATTTTTCCATTAGTATATCAAGAAAAATATCTCTTCTCTCCTGAAGGTCATTTAACAGTTTTAATTCAAAGTGATTTATACTCAATTTTTTCACCGCCTGATTTATTATATAATCAATAATTTTATATATATTAGCATACTTTTGAAATATTGAAAATAAAAAGACATTCCGTATTGAAATGTCCTTTTATCTATAAATCAGAGTATTTACAGTATTCAAAGCCATGTTCCCTGAGAATATTATCAATATCCGGATCACATAACATCTCTACTTCACGCATTCTCGCAAGATTAAATGAAGAGCCGAAATAAATTTGGGAATCTATGTATCCGGGATGGCATGAGCCTTCCACACTCATATATTTTTGATAGATTTCAGCATTTTCCCTGATAATTTTATGTAAATCCTGTTTAATATATTCATATGAAAAATCCATTTTTTTCATTTCGGGAAAATTAAATAGATTCCAAAAAATATCTGTTTTTAATATATTTTTATCTGTGATGTTTTTTTCAATATCAAAGCAGTTTCTCAAAGGAAGATCATATTTTTTCGCCAGTGCTTCTGATACTTTGCAGTGTTTTTCAAAAGAGTGAACATAGTGATGCGAATCCAGATGCGTAAGTCTGACTCCTGCTAAAAGAAGCCTGCTGATCTGTGCGCTCCACTCTTCATACAGCTGATCAAGGTCAGCAGTATCAGAATTTTCTTTATATGTCTTTAAGCTTTTAAAATTTCCGTTATTATCTGTGAGGCTGTCCACATTATCCAAAATCGGTTTTCCGCAGGTAAGAGTCAAATGAGCTCCTATTCCAAGCTTTGGGTTTTCTTTCATTAATTCTATACCGTGGTCAAAGCCGTACATATTAGCCATCATAGTAGCAGAAGTAAGAATTCCGTTTCTGTGTGTTTCGATAATTCCAAGATTAATTGCTTTAGAATAGCCAAAATCATCTGCATTTATTACAATTTTCCCCATAATAAAGACCCCCTGTTATTTTCCGATGTTTTCTTTTTTTATTTTATCAGCAGTTTCATAAGCAATCCGGCTCAGATTTACGGCTGTCTGCTCAGATAATCCTGTGTAATTACGGGGATCAATCATAAATTTTATATCCTCATCAGAAAAATGTTTGGAAATAAGAGGATTGGCAATAAGATTTTTATAAAAATCCTCACCGTCTTTAGCAGTTTTTATGGCTATTTCGTATACCAGCTCATGAGCCTTATCTTTTCCAAGTGTTTCTGATAATTTCATCATTATAAATTCGCTATTATCAAGTCCCTTATTCATATTAGCATTGGAAAGAAGCTTTTCTTTATGAGGAGAAAGTGTTCCTGTAAGTTCCTCACAACGCAGAAGAATCTCTGTCATTAGTTCCAGTGCTTCTTCAAGTAATCCGTCAAATAGCATATAAGAAGAACTGTCTCCTTCATAAGGCCTTGCACCTGAATACATCCCCACAGGAATCAATGAGTAAAGTTTTTGTGAATTAGCAATGATGCCTTTAGCAAGTTTAGGATTTATTTTATGAGGCATTGTACTGCTTCCCACAGTGCCGTCTTTAAAACTTTCAGAAACTTCACCTATTTCTTCAAGAGTAGTGCTGTACACTTCCTCGCCTATTTTATGGCACGCATTGGCAAGAAGTGCGAGATTCATAATATATTCTGTTTTATGAGCAGTAATATTACGTGACGGAACGAGCATAGGCTCCATATCCAGAATTTCCGCCACGCGCTTTTGTATTTTTAGTCCTGTTTCTCCCATTGTGCTGAATGTTCCCACAGCACCGCCCATCATAATTGTAAATACTCTTTTTTCAGCTTCCCTCATACGTTCTGCACAGTTCAGAAAATCACTGATCCACACGGAAACTTTATACCCGTATGTAATAGGCGTGGCATGTCTGCCGTGAGTACGTCCCGGCATAACACTGTCTTTATGCTCATAAGCAAGCTTTGACAGATTATGCAGAATATCAGCCGTAAGTTCCATAAATTTCTGATGGATTTGTTTTGTGACAAGGAGTTGTGCGCTTTGCTGTATATTTTGTGTAGTAAGACCATAGTGGATATATTTTCCGCTGTCTCCGGGACAGGCTTTTACGAGTACCTTTAAAAAAGGTACAAAACCATGTCCGATTTCCTGATAAATTTTTTCCATTTCAATTAAGTCTATATTTTCAAGTTTTGCAGCTTTTTCTATTTCATCAGCGGCTTCCTTCGGGATAATTCCGTATTCTGCCTGTGCTTTTGCAAGTGCAGTTTCTAATTTTAACCAGCTTTCATACTTGGCTTCTTTTGTAAAAAGTTTTCTAATTCCTCTGTCGTCCATTGTTAATGTTTTTGAATCATATAATGCCCGCATTGTATTTCCTCCTGATTTTATTTATTAGTGTCCGAGTTTGTCGTCAACTGCATTTCTGACAAATTCCACATGTGGTCCGTAAACAACATGGATGTGATTTTTTTGCGGGAAAAATGTACCTGAAGCACCGGCTTTCTTTATCAGGTCTTTATCCACAATATCCTGATTTTTCAGATCTATTCTCAGCCGTGTAATACAGTTTTCCACGTGTACTATATTTTCTCTTCCGCCGAGAGCTGTTACCAGCATATCGGCAATTTCATCATATTTTTTGCTTTTTAAAAGATCTGAATTCTGCACTACCTGCTCTCTTCCCGGAGTGGCAAGTCCGAATTTTATAATAAAATATTTGAATACAAAATAGAAAACAACAAAGTTTATTATTCCAAGAAATATGAGATTCAGCCAGTTTGTATGTTCGTAAAGCAGTCCGAATATAGCAAAATCAAAGATAGTTCCTCTTATATAACCGATGGCTATATCCAAAAATGCCATTGGTATAGTCATTAATCCGCATAATGCAGAATAAATTATATATAACAGCGGTGACAGAAACAGGAATGAAAATTCCACAGGTTCTGTTACATTGCCGAGAAATGCAGTAAGTACAATTGTCAGTATAATACCTTTGGCTATTTTCTTATTTTCCTTGAAAGCAGTGTGATACATAGCCAGTCCTATAGCAGGGATTCTAAACATAGTATTCAGCATCTGACCTGCACCGAGATATGAAGTAAGCATAGGCATAAGTCTTTTCCAGCTTTCGTGTTCTGGTCCCAGTTTAAATAAAATTTCATTTGTAGCGTTAAGGACACCTATGTAAGATTCGCCGTTTATAATATATGTTCCTCCTGCGGGAGTAAATCTTACCACAGAAGCCAGTACGTGATGGAGACCAAAAGGTATAAGGGCACGGTTTAAAAACCAGTAAATACCTACTCCGTAATATTTATTCATAAATATAAATGATATACTAATCAGAAATTTTGTAAGAAATCCCCATATAAAAGGTATAATAAATCCAATAGGTATCATATAGGCAAATGTAATAATAGGCACGGATTTTTTCCCTCCGAAGAATGCAAAGACAAGAGGCAGTTCAAGTTTATAATATCTGTCAGCCGCTCTTGCAGCAACAATTCCGGAAATAATACCTCCTATGGCATCAATACGAAGAGTGTGTATACCCAAAACCATTCCTTGACCTACTACTGTGGGGTTTTCCGTAACGATATTTCCTGTAAGTGTCAGATAGACATTCATAGTAACAAGAAGAGTAAGATAACCAAGTACAGATGAAAAAACAGCTATCCCTTTTTCCTTTTTTGATAATCCGTAAGCAACACCCATTGCAAATAATAACGGTATATTATTAAAAATAACAGTGGAAATATTTTTCAAACTTTCAAATACCGCCTGAAGAACACCGTTTCCGAGAAAGGGCATTCTTTCTATAAGGTAAGCCTGCGTCAGTGCTCCCGTGATACCCATTAACATTCCTATAGGAGCCATAACGCCTATAGGCAGAAGTAAAGACCGTCCAAAGGTCTGAATATCCTGTTTTAGCTTTTCTTTCATTTAATCTCCTCCAAATTTATTATATTTCAAATTATCTTCTTAAAGCAAGTATAGGAATTTTTAAAGGTTTTTACAAGGCAGAATATTTATACTAAAATAATTCAAAAAGTGCCCTTTAAATATTTTTGTGATATCTAAAATTATTTATATTCTAAGTAAATAATATTGTTTGAAACAGAAAAATTTGTTAAAATGAATTAGCATGTAACGAAAGGAGTAAAATATGAAAAAAATAATAGTATTGTCAGTTATTATGTTTTTACTTACCAGCTGCGGTTCGGTAACAGTAATGGGCGGAGTCGGAGTGTAAAAAAATACGGAGTAGGAAAGAAAAGACTTATTTTTAGAGATCAGTTCAGGCTGATCTCTTGTTTTTTGTTTGATATTTTAAAGAATAACTGATTCAGGATGAAAAATAATTTTATATGAATTATAAAATGGCGGAGATTATTTAAAAAGATTGATTAAAAATACTGAATGGACTATAATTAAAAGAAAATAAGGAGTTAAAATGAAAATATTATATTTTATGCTCTTTTTTCTATTATCTAATCTTATTTTTTCACTGGATTGTTCTGTTTTGGGATATGAGAAAAAAGACGGCAGAGTTTATTATTCTTCTAATAGAGAGGGTAGAATATTAATACCGGAAGCAGATATATCTACATTTATATCTGAGGATTTTGTCGGCGCCAGCCATTCAAGGTATGCGAAAGATAAAAAGAACGTATATTTTGAAGGTAAAATTATGGGAAACCTGGATGCTGCTACATTTCGGATATTGGCTTTAGATTTTGAACATGCAGGAGTATGGGGGACTTCATGCCAGATACCTGATGTTACATATGTCAGCAAAGACAGTATTTACTTTGAAAATAATAAGATAAAAAATGCTGATTCCAAAACATTTCAAGCATTAGGTTACGGATATTCAAAAGATAAAAGCAAGGTTTATTACAAAGAAAATGAAATAGCAGATGCTGATGCGAAGAGTTTTGTATTAGTGACTGATAATAATGATATTCAAAAAGAAGGCAAAATGATTTTTAGTTTAGGTCACAGATATGGGAAAGATAAAAACAACGTATACTACAAAGGGGAAAAACTTAAAAATTCTGATTCGAAAACATTCGTAGTAATAGATACAATATACTCAAAGGATAAAAATAACGTATATAACAATGGGAAAATAAATGAGGAAACAGATTCAGCAACATTTCAGAAAATAGACAGCAGATTTTATAAAGATAAAGACAATGTTTATTATTTTAGCCGGAAATTGGATAAAATCAATCCGGCTGCATTTGAGATAGTCAGTACTGAATATTTTAGGGATGATTCTCGGGTATATTATATAAAAGGATATAATGAAATAAGAGAACTAGAGAATTCAAATCCTGAATATTTTAAAATAGAGAGTAAAAATTATTCAAAGGATAATATTAACTTCTACTACAAAGATGAAAAAATATCTGAAGCAGACATAAAAACAATGAATATTATTGATGATAATTATTCAAAAGATAAAAATAATGTATATCATTTATCCAAAAAAATAAAAAATGCTGACCCGAAAACATTTCAGGCTTTAGGAGAAAATTATTATAAAGATAAAAATAATATATACTGGTATGGGGAAAAAATAAAAGGGGCAGATTTAAAAACTTTTGAGGTGTTATATTGGGGATATGCAAGAGATAAAAACAGAGTTTATGACAGCGGCAGATTCATAGAGGGGGCAGACCCAAAAACATTTATTATACCGGGATAATATAAGGGAATGTTTCTTTATTCCTAATAAAATAGGGACTTAGGTCAGTTGATCATAAGTCTCTGTTTTTTTATGATGATAATTTATCTGTGAAAATATTTTATTGATTCAAATCTACAGCCGATAAAAAACTTTCCTTGATATAACTGCAATAAGTGAGGTAATCAGCACAGCTGAAAAAATAATTAGATATGTCTGATCTTTTAATGTGCCAAATAAAAAGCCGTACAGTATCTGACCAACAGGACGGGCGCAGGTAATTACCGCAATAGCATATGACATAACTTTGCCGATCATATGTTTAGGGGTTTCTTTTTGAATAAAAGTTATCATCGTGATTCCCAGCATGGTTCCTATTGCCATAAAAATAAAACAGGAAACTGTTATAATCACATAAGAAAGCATTGGCGGCAAGTGGAAAAGCAAAACAATACCTACAGGTATTACTGCAAGAGCTGCACCTAATAAAATCAGCCAGACTCTTTGTATTCTTAGTTTTGAAGACAGTATCCCGACTAAAATTCCCCCTGTAAGTGCACCTATTCCCATAAGTCCCTGTGTTAATCCGTAAAGTTCGTTTGAGAGTGACAGCGTTATTTTAATAATGATCGGGATACCAACTATAATCATCGAGGTCAGAAACAGATTAAATGATGATATGATCAGTATGCTTTTAGATATTGCGGGGTTGCTTCTGCCTATGAATTTTATGCTTTCTTTTAAATCACTTTTTATTATAGATAAAATACCATCATTATCCGGCTGCTTTGTAAAAGGAATTTTTATGAAAATTTCCATTACGGCAGAAATAAAAAAGCTGATGCCGCTGATAATAATAATAGGTACTATTTCCAGAATACCGTATAACAGTCCGCCTAAAACCGGGCCTGCAAAACCTGAAAGAGACTCAACCTGATTTATAACAGCGTTAGCTTTTAATAAATTCTTTTTAGATGCAAGAACTGGCAGACTTGACTGTACAGCGGGTTCATAAAAAGATTGTATAACAGACAGACAGATCATCAGAATACTGATCAGCACAATTACATTATGATCTGTAAAAACAAGACCAAATAATGCTATAAGAAAAGCTGTGATAAAATCTAGTATTACCATAATATTTCTGCGGTTAACCCGATCAGCCAGAATTCCTCCCACAGGTGAAAAAATTACTGCCGGAATTATTGAAATTGCCAAAACAGTACCAAAAGCCGCAGGAGACCCAGTTTTGTCCAATATGTATAATGGCAGGGCAAAACGTAAAATTGCATTGCCGAATAAAGAGATTATCTGATCGATAACCATCAATGTAAAGTCCTGATTGAATAATTTTTCAATGTTCATTTTAATTACTCCTGTTTATTTGAAATTTGTTTCCTTGGAAACATATTTGAATGATAACATAATATTGTATCCTTGTCAACAAAAATCAAAAAAACCTGATTATGTTAGAATCAGGCAATGTGATTTATTATTTAAATTTATTTTGATTTTGCATTTATATTTTGTTTTTTCATTTCTGCATCTAAATGTTCGGTATATTTATTGATAAAACTGATCATACTGTCGAACTGTTCCTCGGATATTTGTTCAAATATAACTTCATCCCGCTTAACAAATTCTTTGTGAAGTTTCTCATGGATATTATAAACGGTTTTTCCCTGCTCTGTAAGTCTAAAATAGATTTCTTTTTTGTTATCCGGACTTTGATAGCTTTCTATAAGCCCCTTACTCATAAGTTTTTTAGTTAATTTACTTATGGCTCCTCTGGTCATATAGAAAGATTCTGCAAGCTCTGTTACATTAGAATCCGGTGTTTTTCCAATATATTCAATGCAATGGACTTCGGAAGATGTATAACCTTCCAGATTTTTTTCCATTTTAGGCTTATTAAGCAGGACTATTTTATTTAATATATCTCTAAAACCTTTCATAACCTGTTCTTCTTTTTTCATGACCTGTCCTCCTGTCTAATGTCATTAACTATATCATATTTCGTTTTTGTTTCTATGTCAACGAAAAAATATAAAAAGAATGATTTCTGCGGCAGCACAAAAAAAGAGATAGTAAAATCGCCTTCATTTATTGTCTTTTAAGTACATTTACAGGAAATAACCATGTGAAGCTTCTATATATAAGAAATCTTTGAAAATAATTAGAATAATTAAATAAAAATCTAATATAAAAGAAAGTTTGAACTAATCTGACAGGAGTATTCTTATATTATAAGCAAAATGAAACATACAAAATATTTCATCAAAATTCAGAGATATGAGCATATATCTCTTGGAACGGAGGGATAGTTTATAAGACTTTTATCGAATATACCAGATATGCTTAATTATTATCTGTTAAATAAAACAGTGCGTAATAAAAAGCAGATGATACTTCTTTATATTTGTTATATTGGTGAAATTATATAAAAGCGGCGGGAATCATAATAAAAATGTAAAAATCAACAAAAAGAAGGAGATGGAATGAAAAAAACAATAATGGGAGTGTTAATGGTGGTGAGCGCTTTGACACTGGGAGCGGAAAAAGGCAAAACAGAACCTGCAATTCCTGATTTGGAAGCACAAATGGAAAAAGCAGATAAAATAGAAAGTTATAAGGCAAAAAAAGACAGCGCATGGCACAAAACCGAGTATAATAAAGTATTAAAATATTTGAAAAAGAAGAAGTGAGGTGAGTTTTTATGAAAAAAGCACTAATGATCTGCGCTGCGGGAACAATGATATTTGTATCATACAGTGCGGAAGATGCAGTTCCGGAAGTAAGTAAAGCAGTAGAAGACAGCATAACAAAAGATTATGATCAGGACGGAGTATACTCGTCGTATGAAAAAGCATTAAGACGTGCACAGGGGTCAGTATATGTAACATTGCCTGAAAGAAGAGGCGAATGGTATTCTACTCTGGACAAGATAAAAGACGAGGAAAATGAACTAATGCCTGATGAACAGGCAAGAATGAAAAGAAAGAGGTAACTAATGAGAAGATTAGGAATAATGTCTGTATTATGTGTAGCAGCAGGAATTTGCGTGAGTGCAGCTTCTACTTATGAGTATAAAAGAGAGCTTAGAGAAGGTGCAAGAGGAAAATGGCTGAATCTCAGGCAGCATTTAAACAGTGGAACAAGACTGGAAAAAGAACTTACAAAGGTAGACAGCCAGATTGACAAAAAAGTGGCTGAGATAAAAGAAATAGAAGATTTACTATTTAGAATAGAGCAATATAAAGCAGAAAACAATATAAGATAAAAAGAAGTTTTTATAAATTTTAAAAATTAATTAGTGAAAGTCGGATTTTGTATAGTCTGGCTTTTTTTATATAAATTATTTGACGTTTATACGTATGGTGTGTATACTAAGTATGAAAAAGGAGATGATTTTATGGCAACTCTAAGAAAAAATATAACAATAAAAGAAGAAGATTTTGAAAAAATATCAGACTTCGCATATAGAAATAGAGTTTCAGTTTCAGAACTTCTAAGGAAAGCTGCAATTTTTTATATAAATGTTCAGGAAAGTATGGATTTAAGTGAATATTTGAAGAAAAACTGTGATTTTGTTTCTGAAGAAGAACAAAAAGATTTAGATAATTGGATTAAAGAATTAAAGAGTAACTCTGATTCTGACTACGATTCTGATGAAGGGCAGGAAATAACTCTTGAAGATATCATACAAGGTAAGTTATAAAAAGGAGGCAGTAAAATTTTTAAAAAAGCATAGAATTGAAGCAATAAAATTCTATAAAGCTTTCGAAACTATGGCAAATGATCTTGAGAATTTTGATGGTTATGACATCAAAAGAATTGTTGGAAGAGATAATGAATACAGATTGAGATTAGGAAAATACAGAGCTTTATTTAGAGTGATTGATAATGAACTGCTGATCTTGGTGATCTATACAGACAGCAGAGGTCAAATATATAAATAATCAGACATATAAACTACATCTATATGTCTGAAAGTTTTTGCTGTATAATATTTTTTTTCAATTCTCTTCTGTAATCTTCCAGCAGCAGATTAAGTGTTGAAGAAAGTACCGGAAATATAAGTAAAAAAGTACCGGGTATTTTCGGAACATAAACTGAAACAGATATTGCAGTAATTGTTATAATCAAAGTAATAAAAAATCTAAAAACAGAATTTCTTTTCCGGGAATCAGCTCTGGATTCTCTCACTTTCTTTATTCCCTCATGTTCACTGTTATATATTATATATTCAAATATCAAAAGATAACTCAGGTTAACAAAGAGGTAAACTACATTATATCCCACTGCAGGAATAATATTCGACGGATTTTCCATTACCCATTTTGTAAAAATAGGTATCAGTGAAAGGAAAAAAAGAAACAGAAGATTAACCCATGTAATTTTACCGGAAATATTATTTATATAATAAAAAATTCTGCTGTGCTGGCTCCAGAAAGAGCCTACAACTATAAAACTGACAAAGTAGATGACAAGTGTTTCTGCCAGTTGTAAGAGACTGCTGCGGTCAAATGCCGGCGGCAGAGGAATGCTTAAAACCATAATTGTAATAATTATTGCAATGATTCCGTCACTGAGGGCTTCGAGCCTCTGTTTTGATAACTTCATATTTTCCGCCTTTGCATAATTTAATAACAAAATAATTAATTATCATGTCAGTAAGATTATACCACACATTTAAAATTTTATATCTGTTGAAAATAAAAAAGTATACTGACATATTCTGCCGGTACACTTTTTGTGTAAATTTATTTTGGAATAATAATAGAAAATGTACTTCCTACTCCTGAGTTACTGGTTAAGTTTATTTCACTGTTATAGTTATTTACAATTTCTTTCACTATGGCAAGTCCGAGTCCTGATCCTGAAAAGTTCATAGGTCTTGATTTATCAACCCTGTAGAATTTTTCAAATATTTTATCCTGCTCTTCCTCAGATATTCCGAGTCCGTTATCTGCAATTCTAAATGTATAAGTATCGTTATTTTCTGCAATTTCCACATTTATTTCCGGTTTTTCCGAGGAATATATAAGTGCATTTTCAATAAGATTTTTCATAACGAGTTTTATTTTTTCCGCATCAATATAGATGTAGTTATTTTCATCAAAAAGGTCAAAATTTGTTTGTATTTTTGCATTTTTATTATTAATAAGGAGGGTCAGCCCGAACAAAGTCTCATTAATAAGCTCATCTGCCTTAATATATGAGAGATTCAGGATTTTGAAACCTTCAAATTTTGAGTAATTCAAGAAATCATAGATTAGATTATCTATTTTGTTTATATTCGAATTTATGATTTTGAAAAAAGTCTTCATATTCTCATCTTTATTTTCTATAGATTCTTCAAGAGCTATTGTATATCCTTTTATATTTGTAAGAGGTGTTTTCAGCTCATGGGAAACATTTGAGATAAAATCTTTTTGTATTTTTTCAAAGTTTTTTGTGATAGTAATATCTCTGAGACTTATAATGATGGAATGTTCGGTTTCCAGCCTGTATGACTCTATAAGATAATATTTATTCAATTCAGTAAGGAAAAAATCTTCTTTTATATTTTCTTTTGATGTAAGAATACTTTTTATTTTTTTTATAAGAGAATTATATTTTATTGTATCAAAATATTTTTTTGATTTTGAATTATATGTAAGAATATCAACATTCTTATTTTTTAATATTATCTCGTTATTATTTATTACAAAAATAATATCATCAATGGCTCTAAGAATTTCTTTCAGCTTTTGGCTTTCTTTTTCCAGTGTTTTTTTGTAATTTTTTGTTTCTTTCTTTATATTAAAGACCTTCTGAAAAAAATCAAGGGATTTATTATTAATATAATAATCAATATTAAGTGTAAAGTTATCGTCAATAATATTAATGACATTTTCTTTTAAAAATTCTATCTCTTTCTCTTTGCTCATATAAAGGGAGTACAGTAAAAAGTCAAATATCAGAAATATAGCTGAGAATGAAAGAAGTATAGTTATTTTCTCGTGGAAAATAAATGCCAGAAATAAAATAAAAATCTCAAAAACAATAACTAAAGTCAAATTTCTTTTAATCGGTATCCAACTCCTTTTATAGTTTTTATATTTTTAGATATAGAAGGAAGCTTTTCACGGATTTTCCCAACATAGACATCAATTGTCCTGTCCCCGAGATGATAATTTTCATTCCAAACCCTGCTGAGGATAGTTTCCCTGCTGAGGGCAAGACCTTTATTCTGTATAAGAAAGGCAAGAAGCTTGAATTCTTTATTGGAAAGAATAATTTCACTGCTGCTTTCGGTTACTGTATGCTTATCAAGATTAATTTCTATCTGGTCATACTGCAAAAGTCCGCTTTCTTTCTCAGGAGCAAAACCCTCTTTTTTCAAAGAAAGGAGTTTTTTTATTCTCAGAATAAGTTCCCGCGGGTCAAAAGGCTTCCGGAGATAGTCGTCGCATCCCGCCTGAAAACCGTCAATAACATCCTCTGTTTCAGTTTTTGCAGTAAGCATAAAAATAAAAGGAGTCCCGTATTTATGTGATTCTTTTTTTATTAATTTGGCAATTTCCAGTCCGTTTAATCCCGGAAGCATAATATCCAGAATAACAAGGTCGGGTTTATGATTTTGCAGCATTTCCAAAGCTTTACCGCTGTTTTGGGCAGTGATGACATTGTAATTTTCTTTCTCAAGAAAAAACTGTATGAGAGTTTTTATCTCAAGGTCATCTTCTACAACAAGAATGGTATTTTTTTTCATATTAATATCCGCCTTTTAAAAAGTCTATTTTTTTCTTTTTAAGGTTATTTTTTCTTCTTCATAATCGATATGTCTTATATCAATTCCGTTATAAATATAAATAACAGTTTCGGCAAGATTTTTTATTGTATCCCCGATTCTTTCCAGATGCTGTGATATAAACAGTGCTCCAAGGTAGATTTCTCCTTTTTCGCCGTTTCCTCCCTTTTCGGAAGCAGTTTTATCATTCATTACTTTTTTTGTAGTTTCAATAACATTGGTTTTATAAGCATTAACTTCATCATCAAGGCTTAGTATAAGGTAAGCATAGTTCAGCTCTTCCTCATAGTAGCATTTCAGAAATAAATCAAACATCTGTTCGACTTTTGTGTGCATTTCAAGTATGCTCTGTTTTTCCAGAGACTTTATATTGTCAGAATGCTTTAATACTTTTAGTATATTCAGTGCAAGATCATTTATTCTTTCAGTGGCATTTCCTATTTTTATAACACCGATAAGAAATCTCAGATTTATAGCCATAGGCTGAAATCTCGCAATAGTAGTGATTACTTCCTCGTCAATTTTTAATTCAGTGTGATTCATTGTTTCTTCTATTGATTTTGCCTCACCGTATAATGCCTTGTCAAAAGTACCTGAATTAAGTATAGTTCTGATAATAGTGAGGGATCTTTTACAGTTTTTTAAGGCCTCTGAAATAAGAGTTCTGATATCTTCCATTCTTTCATCTAAGTTTCTCATTATATTGTCCTCCCATTTTTTTTAACTGAATTTTCCGTTTATATATTCTTCTGTTTTTTTATTACTTGGATTTGTAAATATTGTACTTGTTTTATCATATTCTTCAATTACACCTTTGTAGAAAAATGCCGTATAGTCGGAAATTCTCGCAGCCTGCTGCATATTATGCGTAACTATAACTATAGTATAGTTCTTTTCCAATTCTCTTATTAATTCTTCTACTTTTGATGTAGAAAGGGGGTCAAGCGCCGAAGTAGGCTCATCCATAAGAAGAATATCCGGTTTTATTGATATTGCTCTTGCGATACATAATCTTTGCTGCTGTCCTCCTGAAAGTCCCATAGCTGACTTGTGCAGCTTGTCCTTTACTTCATCCCATAAAGCAACAGCTTTCAGGCTTTTTTCCGCAATTTCCATAAGTTTGTTTTTATCTTTCAGTCCGTGAAGTCTCGGAGCATATACTATATTTTCATAAATAGACTTAGGGAATGGATTCGGCTTCTGGAAAACCATACCAACTTTTTTTCTGAGTTCTACGACATCATATCCCGGTTCAAATATATTTTTTCCGTTGATGACAATATCTCCTACATATTTTGAGGTATCAATCAGGTCGTTCATTCTGTTTATTGAACGAAGAAAAGTAGTTTTCCCGCATCCGCTGGGACCTATAAGCGCCGTAACGTTATTTTTGGGTATTTCCAGATTCAGATCATATAGTGCCTGGAAATCTCCATAAAAAAAATTAAAATTTCTAACCGAAATTATATTTGTCAAGCCGTTGTCATTATTTATCACCGGTTTATCTAATTTTGCCTCAGCCATTTCTCCTCCTAGAATACTTTCTTTATTTAAATTATATCAGTGATATTATAAAATGTAAATGTAAAAGAAATATAAACCCTATGTAAAAGAATTGTAAAAAAATAACTGCTTATATTACGATAATATGGTAAAATTAAAAGAAGTATGTTTAAGAAAGGCTGTTATATGAAAAGATTTAAAATAGAAAAAGAACATTACGGGTATAAAATATCGCAATACCTTCGTGAGATACAAAACTATTCTGGAAGAAGTCTGAGGAATATCGAAGTTTTTTTTGACGGGAAAAAAGTGAAGACTACAAAGAAGATAAGAAAACAAGGTATTCTTAAAGTAGTGGAAAAAGAAAAAGGAACTAATATAAAACCTATAAAAATACCTTTGGATATTGTATTTGAAGATGATGATGTACTGGTGGTAAATAAACAGCCGTATCTTGTTACACATCCCACAAAGAAAAAAGTAGATGTAACACTGGCAAATGGAATAGTTTATTATTTTCAGGAAAAATATGGAAAAGAAATGGTTCCGAGATTTTATAACAGACTGGATATGGATACTTCAGGGCTGATAATAATAGCTAAAAACAGCTTTGCACAGGCATTTTTACAAAACTTCGGAGATGTGAAAAAATACTATATGGCTTTGGTTCACGGAATTATAAAAGAAAATACGATAACCATAGAAAAGCCTATTGCACGTGTGGGTGACGATTTGAGAAGGCAGATTCTCGATGAAGGCCAGTATGCGAAAACTGTGGTAAAAACTATAAAGCGAAATGAAGATAAAAATATAACTCTCGCAGAATGTGAACTTTTTACAGGGAGAACGCATCAGATAAGAGTTCATCTTTCGAATGAAGGATACCCTATACTCGGAGATAAGCTTTACGGTGATATAGATGATAATGTGAAAAGGCAGATGCTTCATTCATATAAAGTAAGTTTTATTCATCCCAGAACAAAAGAAATAAAGGAACTGGAAATAGGGATGTATGATGATATGAAAGAGTTTATGTAGAAATATTTATTCTGTTCGGACAGAACAAATTATGCAGTGAGAGAATTTTTTATGAAGTAAATATAATAGAAGATAAAGAGAACAGGAGGAATGATAATGAGAGTAGTAGCAATAAACGGAAGTCCGCATAAAAACGGAAATACCTATGAAAGTCTGGCTGTAATAACCAGAGAATTGGAAAATCAGGGGATTGAAACAGAAATTGTTCATATTGGAAATAAGGTGATAAGAGGCTGTACAGGGTGTAACCATTGTCAGAAAACAGAAGGAAACAACTGTATTTTTAATGATGATCCGGTTAATGAAACTGCACTGAAAATGGCTGAGGCGGATGGTATAATCCTGGGTTCGCCTGTTTATTATTCCGGAATTGCAGGGACTATGAAGTCTTTTTTGGACAGGGTTTTCTATTCCAAGTCAAGTTATTTTAGATACAAGGTATGTACTGCTGTTGCAGCTGTAAGACGTTCAGGAGGTGTGGATACTTTTCATCAGCTGAATAATTACTTTAATCTAGGCGAAATGCTGATAGTACCTTCGCATTACTGGAGTGTCATACACGGAAGAAGACCTGGTGAAGTGCTGCAGGATGAAGAAGGTGTCCAGACTATCCGTGAAGTAGGGAAGAGCATGGCATGGCTTATGAAAAGTCTGGAAGTTTCTAAGGGTGAAGTAGAAAAACCTGAGAGGGAAGAGAGAAAGTGGACACATTTTATAAGATAAATAAATAAAGGTTCTGATCTGTTTATTTTTGGTAAATAGATCAGATTTTTTTATCAAAAAATAATTTATGTCTTGACTTGGAGTCAGCTCCATATTATATAATAACAATATAGAAAATAATATCAGTTGTTACAGGCTGGTATAAAATAAAAAACAGGAGGTCAGAAAATGAAATATACAGTTATTACAGGAGCAAGTACAGGGATAGGGTATGAAGCAGCACTTGCTTTTGCCGGGAAAAATAAAAACCTTATTATTGTTGCGAGAAGCAAGGAGAAACTGGAGCAGCTGGAAAAAGAAATAAAGCAGATTAATCCTGATTTAGATGTTATTGTAAAGGTTTCGGATTTATCTGTTATGGAAAATGTGTATAAACTTTATGAAGATTTAAAAAAATATGAGCTGGAAACATGGATTAATAATGCCGGTTTTGGGAATACAGGTCTGGTTAAGGATCAGGAGCTCGGAAAAATAGAAATGATGCTGAATCTGAATATAGAAGCACTGACTATTTTATCTACACTTTTTACAAAGGATTACAGTGATACGGAAGGGACACAGCTGATTAATGTTTCTTCTGTGGGCGGTTATTCCGTGGTAGACAATAACGTTACATATTCAGCAACAAAATTTTATGTAAGTGCTTTTACTGAAGGATTGGCACAGGAACTTGGCAAAAGAGGCGGGAAAATGAAAGTAAAGGTTCTGGCTCCTGCTGCTACTGAAACAGAGTTTGCTAATGTTGCTCTGGGAGTTAATAATTTTGATTATGAAGAAAGTACACCAAGATTTCATACAGCGAAGGAAATGGCAGAGTTTTTGATGAAACTTTATGAATCAGATAAAATAATTGGTATTGTAGATATTCAGACATATGAGTTCAAACTGACAGACCCTGTTTTCAATTTTAGACAAAGCCAGACAATGAAAGATTAAAACAATGTCGTAAATGAGAATCGTATTCGTAAAAAATCATCTTGAAACAGAGATGGTTTTTTATTTTGTCTGTAAATAATTATACGGTTGATTATATGGTGAGGTGTTATCATATATATATTATGAATAATAAGTCGTTTTTATTTGACATTATGGATATTTTTATATACAATCGATATAATGAAAAAATAATAAGAGGTGATTTCATGAAAAAGTTTATTTACATTTTGGGGTTATTGGTACTAAGTCTGACTTCATTCAGCGATGCTCTTGTACAAAAAAATATTTCACTTGATATTGCGCAGAATCTGGCGACTGAGGTACTAAAAGAGGCAAAAAAGGAAAAAGTTAATATATCACTGGTAATACTTGATAAGGGCGGAAATGTAGTCTTATCTATGAAAGAAGACAATGCTGCTGTGCATACAATGAAAACTGCACAGAAGAAAGCATTTACAGCTCTTTCATTCGGAATTACCACTACAGAATTTGCTTCACGTGTTGAAAAAGTTCCTAATCTGACTCAGATTGAGAATACAACTACTTTAGGAGGAGGAATTCCTATAAAAGTCGGGAATGAAACTATAGGTTCAATAGGAATCGGCGGTGCACCTTCAGGAGCGATAGATGAAAAGATCGGAGCTGCTGCTCTTTCGAGAATAAGCAATCTTTTGAAATAATTAATATATTTGAGATACAGGACTATGCGAAAATGTAATTTTATTTTTGGCATAGTCCTTTTAAAATTATCATATAAATTAAATAGAGAAAAACTTACTAAAAAACAGTTATGACTATTATTTGATAATATCTGCGAAAAATAAGTAATAATGTGCTATAATATGGTGCATTTTAAATATGGAAATATGAAACAGAAAGGAGACTTATTTATGTTAAATAAAAAACTAATGGATAGTGTATCAGAAAAGGAGGGATCTAAAAAAAGATAAATTAATTTCCCTCCGAATTCAAACAATAAAAATAATTTTGGAGGAAAAAAATAATGTATTTAAATTTGAAAAAATATGGACTAAGCGACCGTTTTGAACAGGAAGCTTCATTATATAGAAATCTGTTTCCGGCGAGAATTACAGAACAGCACCGTGATTTGTACAAAGTAATGTGTGAGCATGGGGAACTTATTGCAGGTATCTCAGGGAATTTAGCTTATCACGCAGAAGATCTTATGAGTTTTCCGGCAGTGGGCGACTGGGTGATGATAGACAGAACAGACAGTGCTTCGGGAAATGCAGTAATCAAGAATATTTTAGGGCGGAAAAGCGTTTTTGTGCGTCAGACAGCCGGCACATCAAATGAACAGCAGGTAGTTGCTGCTAATATAGATACGATATTTATCTGTATGTCTTTGAATTCAGACTTTAATGTAAGAAGGATCGAGCGTTATCTGACAGTTGCGTGGGATAGTATGGCTGCACCGGTTATCGTACTTACAAAATCTGACCTGTGTGATAATCTGGAAGAAAAGCTGGAAGAATTATCAACAGTGAGTCTTGGAATAGATGTAATTGTCTGTTCATCGGAAAATGAAAACGGATATCATGATGTTAATAATTATATCGCAGAAGGAAAAACAATAGCATTTATAGGTTCGTCAGGTGTGGGGAAGTCTACATTGATTAACAGGCTGGCAGGAAATGAAGATCAGGTTGTTAGTGAGATTCGCTCCGGTGATGACAAAGGAAAGCATACCACTACTTACAGACAGCTAAAACTATTGCCAAACGGAGGAATTGTAATAGATACTCCGGGAATGCGTGAATTACAGCTTTATTCAGGTGATTTGTCAAAGACGTTTGAAGATATAGAAGAATTTGCCGCACAGTGTAAATATAAAAACTGTTCGCATACTTCGGAACCGGGCTGTATGGTCAGGGAAGCAATTGAAAACGGGACTTTATCTGAAAAACGCTTTAGAAATTATCAAAAATTACAGCGTGAGATGGAATACAGCAATTTGAACTCACGTCAGACCGAACAGGAAAAAATTAACAGAATGTTTGGAAGTAAAAAGGAAATGAAAAAAGTGATGAAACAGATGAAAAATAAAAAAAGCAGATAAGATACAGGTATATTTATTTGGGAAATCGCTAATTATATTTGATTTTCCCGGCGAATCAAGTATCATAAGACAGAATAAACTATAGTGAAATAAAAAATAACAGATGAAATTATAAAAAAGGTTCTCCATTGCGGGGAACTTTTTATGTTAGTTATAAATTTTTATAGAACCATAATGAAGGGAATAAAGCTAAGGTTTGGGAGTGTGCAAGAAAGTCTGTAAATTAAATCTGATATAATAAAAGATTTGTTTTTCATATATTGATTTATCTA
>NZ_JAMZGM010000017.1 GCF_024158605.1 Sebaldella sp. S0638
CATTTCGGACACCTGCCTTCTCTCAATTAGTTTACACAATCAAGATTTTTGTGTCCACTTTTTCATACTAACACCAGTATCGAATTTCCCGCTGTAATGAAGCTTTGAATAATAGATATTTTTCTTTACATAATCCAACCCTTTTGTATGGATGTATTTTCTGATAAGTTCATAAGCACCGTTACGGTTGGAAATAAGACTCTCGATATCCTCCATCATTTTTTCCGCCTGTGTATCCAGCTGCATATTGAGCTTATCTTTGGCATACAGACGAAGTCCGATGATTTTTCGGTTATTTGATACTTTTATCTTTTCATATTCTATTTCAATATTGCTGATATCTTTTATCTCTTTGATAACAGGGAGCAAAATATACTTTTCAAAATCATAGAATCTGGAATAATTCTTTTCGATCTCAAGAGTTTTTTTCAGTTCTGCCAGAGAAATATCAACAAAATTATTTAAAATATTTTTCTGAGTAAGCATCATAAAAAAGTTTCTGCTTGTGGAATCGCTGAACTGAAGCAGGAGATTAAATCTGTATACTTTGAAATCATTGGATTCTTTATTGAATACCTTATAAAAATCCTCGGAAAATGTAATCTGATACTTGTTGTTTATTATCCGGTAAGAAGAAATAATGTAAAATACGCCGTCATATTTTATATAATCCAGTTTATTATAGCTGTACAAAATTTTCTTTTTCATAAAGTTTTCAAAAAAGTTTTTCATATTATTATTCTGATCAAGTTTTATGAGTTTTTGCAGTTCATTTTCAGAAAATTCCATATATTGACTGTTATTTAAGAGTATGTGTTTTACGATTTTTTTAAATATAATATTTTCATTTGTACTGAGTTTTTTGTTAAAAGAGATAAAAATATCCTCTTTATCAAAAATTTTTTTCATAAAATTTTTTAACTCCTCCCGTAAAAGATCATTTTTTTGATTTTGATAACGAAAAAATGAAATATTTTTATATATATCAAATATCATAGCATTATAAAATATAGTTGTAAACAGATAATTTTTATAAATATATAAATTTTGATAACGAAAAAAATAAAAAATTTGACATGATGGAATTTGGAGGTATAGTAATACTGTTTAAGACATGTCGGAGAAAATTTGAAAGGAGAAAAAAATGGCACTAAATATTTTACTTACAAGAATAGATAACAGGCTGGTACATGGTCAGGTAGGAGTTACGTGGACAAGTTCCCTCGGAGCGAATCTTCTCGTAGTAGTGGACGATGAAGCGGCTTCAGACAGACTGCAGCAGCAGCTCATGACAATGACAGCAGAGAATGCAGGTGTAGGAATAAGATTTTTTACTGTAGAAAAAACTATACAAATAATAGGAAAAGCTTCAGACAGTCAAAAGATATTTATAGTATGTAAAAATCCGGGAACTGTAAAAAAACTCATAGACGGCGGTGTACCTATAGAAAAGGTAAATGTAGGGAATATGCATCCCGCAGAAGGAAAAAAACAGATAACAAAAAAAGTCCATATCAGCCCTCAGGAAGAAGAAGAGATAAGATATATAGCATCAAAAGGGGTTTATGTATTTTTTCAGGAAGTGCCGGAAGAGCCTGTTTATGAAATAGGTATTCTGGATTAGAATCTGGTTTCGTCAGTATTTTAGTATTTAAATAAATTAATATAAAAGATGGTTTTTTAAAAACAGAAAGGGAAATTATGAATGAAATAACATTGATGCAGGGAATCCTCATAGCTCTTATGGGTGTTGTGGTAGGGCTGGATTCTTATCTTGAGGCTTTATTTATTTTCAGACCGATTATAGTTTGTACACTTACAGGTTTGATTTTGGGTGATTTAAGAGTAGGACTGCTTGCCGGCGGTCTCGTAGAATTATCATTTGCAGGGCTTACGCCGGTAGGAGGCACACAGCCGCCGAATCCTGTACTGGCTGCGGTTATGACAACAGTACTGGCACATTCTACCGGTTTTGACGTAAAGACTACCATAGGGCTTGCACTGCCGTTTAGTTTTCTTATGCAGTATATAGTTTTATTTTATTACTCTTCATTTTCATTATTTGTTGCTAAATTTGACAGATATGCGGAAAATGCAGATGTAAAAAGATATAAGCATTTATCGAATATAATTATGGTTATTGTTTCGCTGACATATGGTATCGTAATATTTTTATGCGTGTATGTAGCTCAGGAACCAATGAAGATACTTGTTAATTCTATGCCTGAATGGCTGTCGCACGGTTTTGAGATAGCGGGAGGAATTTTACCTGCTGTAGGATTTGGACTGCTGCTGAAGATAATGTTCAAATTCGAATATCTGCCGTTTTTGATCATAGGATTCATTATGTCTATATTTCTGCATTTTTCAAACCTTTTACCGGTAGCGCTTATAGGTACAGCAATAGCAATTTATAAATATTATGATGATATAAAACGTGAAAAAGAGCTGGAACAGATTTTGAGTCTCGGACTGGCAAGTAAAGACAAGGAGGATTATAGCGATGGAATATAAAAAAATATTGAATAACAGCGATATAAAAAAGCTGGCAATGAGATCCGCCTTGCTGCAGTCTGCATTTAATTATGAGAGAATGCAGGGAATGGGATGGACGCATGCGATGCTTCCCGCTCTTGAAAAAATATATAAGGATGATAAAGCCGGTCTGGCTAATGCAATGAAGGATAATTCTGGATTTATAAATACTAATCCAACTGCTTCTGCATTTCTTATGGGACTTATTATTTCCCTTGAAGAAAAAAAAGAAGACAGAAACCTGATAAATAGTTTGAAAATAGCACTTTTTGGACCATTGGCAGGTATAGGTGACGCGCTTTTATGGTTTACACTGCTTCCTATTGTAGCGGGAATATGTTCTTCGTTTGCACAGCAGGGAAATCTTGTAGGGCCTTTAGTATTTCTGATTGTATATATAGGCGTGTTTTTATCAAGAATATATCTGGTTAAGATAGGGTATAATATTGGTTCCAAGGCAATAGACAAACTGAAAAATGTATCAAAACACGTATCAAAAGCGGCAACAATTCTGGGGATAACTGTTATCGGAGGATTGATTGCCACATATATAAATATAGATGTACTGCTGAATATACCAATAAATGAAGGACATACAATTTCTATACAACAGGACTTTCTGGATAAAATTCTGCCGAAACTGGTACCGTTGGGATATACATTTTTAATGTATTATCTGATGAAATTCAAAAAGGTTAATCCGGTAACATTGATTATTACAACATTTGTACTGGCTGTAATATGTTCATTTTTCAAGATACTGTAGATTTTTCAGAAAGAAGTGTATATTATGAATAAAAATATTATTATTGTTACAGGTCATGGTCATTATGCCACGGGGATAAAATCATTTTTAAAAGAAGTAGCAGGGGAGATCACGAATATAGAGTTTTTGGATTTTCATTCGGATATATCCGTTGATGAGCTGAAAGAAACTTTTAGGAAAAAATCAGAGGAAAGGAAGGGTTGCGGTGTATTGTTTATAACAGATATTATTGGAGGGACGCCGTTTAATAAAGCTGTGGAAGTATCTGAGGGAAATCCGCGCATATCTGTGGTAGCAGGCTGTAATCCGGGTTCTATTCTTGAAGCCTGCCTTACTAAAGATGAGGTCAGTCTGGAAGAATTAAGTTTGTCAGCAGTAGAAAATACCAAAAATAATGTTGTTAAATTTGAAATAGAAATATTGAGAAATACAGAAAGCTGTGAAGACGGGATTTAGTAGAGCAGTTTATACACAGATTTTTATGATTGTAAAATGAAATGGAACTAAAGAAAAATGTCAAAAATACAGGGCAGTTTTTCTGACAGTTCCATTTTTATTATATGTTTCAAATGAAAAATTTTCAGCAGTAATATATAGGAAAGTTTATTGACTTAATATGATTTATAAGTTATTATCAAATAAAAGTAAAATCAGGTTTTAAATGGATAATTATGAAAAAGAAGGAGTGAAAATGAACTTTAGAATAACAGGAATAAATCATATAACTTTTTCTGTAAGTGATTTGGAAAAATCATGCGAATTTTATGAAAAAGTATTTGGGATAAAACCGTTATATAAATGGAAACAAGGGGTATATTATGATCTTTGCGGTTATTGGATTGCTTTGAATGAAGAAAAAGACATTCTGCGGAATGATATAAACTATTCTTACACACACATGGCGTTCAGCGTGCCGGAAGAAGATTTCGACATGATAAAAAATCATTTTGAAAAATACGGGATAGCTTATTCCAAAGGAAGAACACGAGATATAAAGGAAAAAAATCAGTTTATTTTCAGGATCCTGACGGTCATAAATTTGAATTTCACTGCGGGACAATAAATGACAGACTGGAATATTTTAATGAAATAAAGAAATAAATATAAAAAAGGCCGGATAAAATCGGAGCAGCTAAACTAAAGATATTTTAAATACTTTAGAAGTATCCGGTTTTAAACAACCTTTATTTTTATATAAAGCTAAATTTTTTTAGGATTTGCATATTGTATTTTTCCGTTTCTATAGATGGCCTCACCAATTTCAAATTTATATAAAAGCCAGGAGTACTGGAAAGTCTCCAGAAGACTGTTATGCTCACCGGCAAAAAATAAATAGGAGTTCTGAATATAGTCAAGTATTTCCTGCGGGGAATCGGAATATTTAGGGAATTTGAGATCGCCGGCAATATTAGTAGCAAGCTCTCCAATAGGTGTTTCTATATTTTTAAATAAAGTAATCCAGTTATAGTAAGAAGCATAGAGAGGTTCTTCAATTATTGCAGCCATGGTACACCTCCTTTCCGAAAAAGAATAAATACATTTATGATTGAGAAAGAGGAGGGGCAGGGAGAAAGGATGTTTGCCGGACCTCTGCATAACCGCAGAGGCCGTATAAAGGAATTTTAAGGGTGGGAAACAAAAACTTTTAGTTTATTACTGATAAATTCAATAGAAACATCTTCATTTTCGCCTTCTTCACCGTCAATACTTACATTAATATCTTTTTTGATCTTCTTTATTTCACATTTTTTGGCTGTAAGAGTTCTTACAAAATTATTATTAACCAGATTATTATTCATCAGGTCAAAAAGTATGGTAGAAAGATCAATTGCCGATTTGGTTTCTTTTATAATGATAATATTCATAAGTCCGTCAGACATGTTGGCAGAATTATCAAGTCCGTCAAAGCCGCCTGCACCTTCACCGTTAAGAATCACATATAAAATAGCTTTTTCCTCTATTTCAATATTATCATCGAGTTTCATGTGAACCCTGAATCTTTTTATATTGATAAGTTCATTAATACCGTTAATAAAGTAGGCAAGTTTGCCTATGTTTTTCTTCATATTTTTATCAGTAGAATAGGATACTTTTGTAAAGAGTCCGCCTGCATATGAAGAAAGGAATACGGTTTTCCCGTTTATAAGCCCGAAATCCACATTCTGAGTGCTTCCTTTAATGATATTATCTATCCAGTCATCAATATTTTCGCCTAAATGAAGACATCTTGCAAAATCATTACATGTTCCCAAAGGGAATATACCTATTTCAGGGAGGTCTACACCTGCATTATAAAGCTGTGTAATAGTTCTGCCCAGTGTTCCGTCTCCGCCGGAAAGTATAAGTATGTCGAATTCATGATTTTTCATGACATCTATAAGACGGTTATATTTTTTGTCTATACTGTATAAAGTAAGAGATATATCATTTTTCAGAAATTTTCTGGTGATTTTATCAAAATTTTCCAGAATAACTCTGCTGTTGCCGGAATTCGGATTATAGACCAGTAATGCTTTTTTCATGGAATATCACCCCGATAGTATAGTGTTTTACATTAATATTATAACATATTATTATATAAAAAAATAATAACTTAGTAAAAACTGATGCATGCCGTCCTTAGTTTAGTACAATAAATCTAAATTTCCCAGCCTATTTTCGTAAAAAATAAAAAATGCTTAAAAATCATAATTTTTCTGATTTAGAATAAAGAATAATTTTTATGCTGAAAATATACCAAACAATAAATATATACACTAATTTAAGAATATGATATAATTAGGCTGGATATTTTAAAAATAATTTTGGAGGACCATAATATGAAAAAAGTTAAGATAATTTCATTAATGTCAGTAATAATATTGTTGAGTTCTTGTAATTCTATTACATCAACATTTAATACAGCAAGTACAACATCTACTATGCCTATGGTAACAAACGACCTGAAAATGGAAGTGGCTAAAAACGTTAATACAATAACTGAGCTATATGCTGCAGGAAAAAGTAAAATAGGAACAGAAGGAGAGGAAATCGCAAGAAATAAAGCGGAAGTCCTTGCCAAAGATGCATTAAGAAAGTCGATCCGTTCAGAAGCTTATAAGGATATAAGACAGAAACTTGATGTTGCTAATTTGAAATCAGGAGATTTTAGTGATTACAGCGTTAATAATTATGCAAATGAAATAGCAGTAAGACTTTTGAATGAGTCCGAAAAGAGAGCGGAATTTCAGACAGGAAACGGTGAAATTGGTGTTATTTATGTAATATTAAAAGATAGAGTAAAATCAGAAACTGATACCTTCTTCCAGGAAAAGCTTCAAGGTGAGATTGACAGGCTTCAAAATATAAAAACAACAAATTAAGTTGACATTTTTCAATTTTTGTCATAAAATAATATTATAATGATTACAATTTTAAAATTATTTTAGGAGGAAGTATGGATTTTAATTTAAATCTTGGATGCATAGATGAAGGAAACTTGTCAGGAATTTCAGAAGATAAATTATACGATGTACTCGTGGTGGGTACAGGGCCGTCAGCAGTTGCAGCTGCAGTTTATGCCGCTAGAAAAGGGCTTGATACTGCAATGATAGGTCTTAAAATCGGAGGACAGGTTTTAGATACAAGAGAGATAGAGAATATCATTGGAACAGCTAAAACTACAGGTTCAGAATATGCAGAAAATCTTGAAAAACATTTGAAAGAATATTGTGTTGCCTTCAAAGAGGGAACATATGTGACAAAAATAGAAGAAGACGGAAAGAATAAACTTATTACTACAAGTGATAAAAAAATATATAAGTCAAAAACTGTAATTATCGCAACAGGTGCAAAATGGAGAGAGCTTAATGTTCCCGGCGAGCAGGAGTATAAAGGGAGAGGCGTTCATTACTGTGCAACATGCGACGGACCATTCTACAAAGGACTGGATGTAGCAGTAGTAGGCGGAGGTAACTCCGGTATAGAGGCTGCCCTTGATATGGCGGGAATAGCCAAGCATGTAACTGTGGTGGAATTCATGCCTGAGCTGAAAGCAGATAAGATATTACAGGATAAGCTGAATGAGAGAGACAATATAAAAGTTATCACAAATGTTGCTACTACAAAAATATACGGTGAAGATTTTACAAAAGGAATGGAATACAAGGACAGAGCTGATGAAAGTATACATGAATTGAATATTGACGGTGTATTCATAGAAATAGGACTTACACCAAACAGTGAATTTGTAAAAGATATAGTAGCTACTAATAAAGTCGGAGAAATCATAATTGATGAAAATAATATGACTAATGTAAAAGGGATATTTGCATCAGGTGATGTAACAACAGTAAAACAAAAACAAATAGTCATATCTGTAGGAGAAGGAGCAAAGGCTGCTCTGGGAGCTTTTGATTATCTTCTGAAAGAATATTAGAGGTTAGAATAAAAAATCGGTTTTTTTAAAACCGGTTTTTTATTTTATAAAGGCATGGTATAATAAAGTAAGGTTTGAAAAGTCTTTATTTGAAAATAGCTGCCTGTTTTTTATGGATTGGAATTAAATTTCGGGACTATTTTTAGAATTCTTATATCAATTATTTTTCTTTTCAGTTTAATTTCATTTTTAGCAAAGTACCTTCTAATAGGTGTCTGTTACACTTAATATACATAATAAAGTAAAAAGTGGAGGAGATATGGAAATATCAGTAATTGCCCCTGTATATAACGAGGAGGAGAATATTCACAGATTAATCGAGAATGTGGAAAAAGTCCTGAAAGGCAATTTTAATAGCTATGAAATGGTTTTAGTCAACGATGGAAGTACTGATAAAAGTAAGGAGATACTGGATAGTCTGGATAATGAAAATGTGAAGGTTATACATTTTGAGAAAAACTGCGGACAGACAGCGGCAACAGCAGCAGGGTTCAAGTATTCCCAAGGAGATATAGTAGCAACTATAGATGCTGATCTGCAGACTGATCCAGAGGATATACTGGTTCTTTATTCATATCTTGAAAATTATGATATGATAAACGGACGGCGTGCTACCAGAGAAGACGGAATGATAAAAAAAGTTTCTTCATGGGTAGGCAACGGCATGAGAAATATTATTACAGGTGATGATATAAAAGACACGGGCTGTCCTTTGAAGCTTTTTAAAAAAGAAGTAGTAAAATCTTATTGTTTATATGAAGGGATGCATAGATTTTTACCTACATTGGCAAAAATAAACGGATTCAGGGTAATAGAAGTGCCTGTGCGGCACTATGACAGAATGTTCGGTGAATCTAAATACGGAGTATGGAACAGACTTTTTAAAGGCTTGAAAGATGCCTTTGCAGTAAGATGGATGAAAAAAAGACATATAGATTATATAGTGCTTAATGAGGGGAGATAAATGGTTTTACGAAAAGACAAGTATATTTATCTGATAGCAGCAGCGGCATTATTATTGTATGTTCCGTTATTTCTCTTCAGGGACTTTACTCCTGTGAATGAATTAAAATACATAAATATAGCAGACCATATGCTTAAGTCCGGCGACTGGATAAAGCTTCAGTTCAACGGTGCACTTTATAGTGACAAACCGCCTCTGTATTTTTGGATAGTGGCTTTGATAAGAGTGATAACAGGTAAGTATACATTATTTTCTATAGGATTTATTATATGTGTACTGCCGGCAATAGTGACAGGGCTGGATATATACAGATTTCTTGGCGAAAATAATTATAACAGAAAAAGAGCTTGTACAGTTGTATTGATTTTATATACGATTTTATATTTTGCAGGATCTGTTTTAGTAATTCGTATGGATATATTGATGACTATGTTTATAGTAAAAGCGTTAATATCTTTTTATAACAAAGTCGAAAAGAATATCGGGAACCCTTATATTCCGTACGTTTATATGGGATTTGGATTTCTGGTAAAAGGACTGGCAGCTGTTTTTATACCAATCAGCGTTATTATAGTATATCTGCTTGTGAGTAAACAGAGCTGTAAAATCAAAGAATTAAAATTTGGAAGAGGAATTATTATTATAATTTTGTTTGCACTTATCTGGCTGATTCCTTTAGCAGTGAGTCTCGGAGTGAATTCTACCATAAACGAACTGCTGTTGAAACAGACAATGAACAGGGCTGTAAATACCAGCGTACACAAAAGGCCGGTTTATTATTATCTGGTCAGCCTGTTTCCTAACTTATTTCCATGGACGTTATTTTTCTTTGCATCTTTGGTAACGCTTATTTTTAAGATAAAAGAACAGGGGAAATTTATAGTTTTTATATTATGCTGGTTTATAATGCCTTTTATTATATTTTCACTGGTCAGCAGTAAGCTTAATATTTATCTGATACCTGTATATGGTGCAATAGCTGTAATTACAGAAAGAATACTCAACAGTAAATATGTGAAGATCAGAACAACAACAGGAATATTAACAAGTATACCTTACTTTCTGTTTCTGGCAGCAGCTTTTTCAGCTAAGAAGCAATTAGCAGAAATGGATCCTTTTTTATTCAGGCTGGTACTGTTTTACGGAGTGTTTTCCCTATTAACAGCAATAGCAGGAATATATTTCTTAATAAAAGGGAAAGTTTATAATTACGTCTGCAATATTGTCATAAATATGATAATCCTTCTGACGGTACTTACTGTGTCTGCACCGGTAGTAAATGAATATATCGGTTTTACCAAGTTTGCCGGAATCATAAAAGCGGAGCGGGAAAAAAACAACAGCCTGAAAATTTTTGGATATAAAGAAGGCGAAGCCGACAGAATGGCATATATAGTAAATGATGATACAATAAGTAATATTGAAAATCCTGATGAAATGAAGCAGATAATAAATAAAGAAAATGTAATAATTTTATTACAAAATAAAGATATGAAAGATTTACCTGAAAACTATGAATTGATATATTCAAACAGTAAATTTACCATAATTAAATATATCAGGAAAGAAGGAAGAAATGAATAATTTAAGCGGATATTTTACAATGGATAAGATATTTTTATATATCGGATTATTCGGACAGCTGTGCTTTTCTATGAGATTTATAATACAATGGATATATAGTGAAAAAGCTAAAAAAAGTGTAATACCAATAGCATTCTGGTATTTTAGCCTTTCAGGAGGAATAATACTGCTGATATATGCTATTTACTACAGAGATCCTGTTTTTATAATGGGACAGGCACCGGGAGTGATTATATATTCCAGAAATATATATTTGATACACAAAAATAAAAAAGAAGAAGCCCTGCAAAGTGAAGGGGAAAAAATAAAAGAAGTCCACAATAACAGCGGATATCATCTGCAGCAAATTACAGAGGAAATGAAGCTGAATTAATTTTATATCAAAAATTGTGTCAAAACATAGTTTAGTTTATGACACAATTTTTTTATTATTTATAAATTATAAAAATATATTTCAGTATCCAGTCCGTTATCCCTGTTTATTAATTTGATTTCAGCATTATGAAGTTCTATGATTTCTTTTATTATGGAAAGTCCCAGCCCCAGACCGCGGGTGTTTTTAATATCCTGTTTTTCTATGCGGTGATGTCTTTTGAAAATATTTTCTATATCTTCGTCGGAAATATGTTCTCCAAAATCTCTTATGGTTATTTTGATAAAAGTATCCGTACTTTCAACGATTATATGAATCTTTTCCCCTGTTGAATATTTTATGCTGTTGTCTATGATGCCTCGTAAAGCTTCGAAAATAAGGTTTTGATTCCCGTAAATAATGGTGTTTTCTTTACAGCTGATAATAAGTTCTTTATTTATCTTTAAAAGTCTGTAGTCATTTTTCAGCTTCCCCAGCAGCAGAGAAAGGTTTATTTTTTCATTTAATGTTTTCAGCTTTTCTGCCTGTGATAAAAACAACAGATTTGTAATAAGTTTTTCAATATTTGCGATCTCAGTTTCCATATTTTCCAATGCTTCATCAAGAAGAACAGGATCATCTTTTCCCCATTTCAGTATATCAAGGTATCCTTTCATAATAGCAACAGGTGTTTTTAATTCATGAGATACATTGCTGGAGAAATTTTTCTGATTCAGGAGTATTTCATGCATTTTTGAAAATAAGTTATTAATGACGTCTATCAAGTCGCCTATTTCATCATCCCTGATTTTTGGAAGTTTTATATTCAGATTTTTATCATTTATTTTTTCACTTTCTTTTATAATATAAGTAACAGGTTTTAGTATATTTTTGGTCATATAATAAGAAAATATTATTATAGAAACTGCAAGAAGTATAAACAAATAAAATATAATTCTGCTGGTCTGTATCACACGATCATATGAGAATTTTCTTATAAAAATAAATTCAATATTATTTATATTTTTTTCTTTAAAATGAAGAGCATATCTTTTCTTTAAAAGCCAGTTATTTTCCGGTATTTCGTTATAAGAAATATCCGAATCCCCCAGTTTTACTATATGGCCGTCAGGGTACTTTACAGAAATAAGAATTTCATCCTTATCACCGAATTCCAATGACTGATAAAAATTGGAAATGTGGCTTTGCGGAACTCTTTGAAGAGTTTCTGTGACGCCGTTGGCGATATTATCAAGTTCGTTATTTTCTTCCATGACATATTCGTTTATAATAAAAAACCATGTCACAAAACCAATAAGTAATGTACAGAAAAGTATTCCCATAGTATTAAAAATTATAATTTTATGAGAGATTTTTTTTATTTTTATTTTCATTACTGCTCCCTTTTAAGTGAATATCCGATTCCTCTAACTGTGACAATATAATTTTTTCCGAGTTTTTGCCGTAAATTTTTCATTGTTACATCAAGAAGATTGCTGCTGGCATTCCAGCCCCAGATTTCATTTATGATTCTTTCACGTTTAAGAAGTGTATTCTGATTTTCAAGAAATAATTTTATCATATCAAATTCAGTTTTACTCAAAGAAACAGGAATACCTGATTTGGTAAGAGTAAAATTATTCGTATCCATCTCCAGATCCATATATTTTAGGATATTAGACAAATCCTTTTTTAGATGAACATTTATTCTGGCTTCCAGTTCCAAAATGTCATACGGCTTAGTTACATAATCCACGGCACCTATAGTAAGAAGTTCCACCTTCTCTTCTATGTGGCTTCTTGCAGATACTACAATAATAGGTGTCTGGATAACAGAACTTATAGCCTTGCACACGCGGTTCCCTTCGATATCGGGTAGTCCTAGATCAAGTAAAATAAGATCTATAGTCTGATCATTCCCGGCTTTTTCTACTGCATCAAGTCCTGTATAAACATTCTCTACCTGAAAACCTTTATGTTCCAGTTGTATTTTTAATATTTTGGCTAATTTTTCATCATCTTCGACTACTAATATTTTTGACATGATTTCACCCTGTTTCTGATAAATTATTATATTACCTTTGTATTTTAGCATATTTTTCAATTAATTAGGAATATAATTTATAAATAAAAAAAGGTTCTTCCATTCAGAAGAACCTGATTCTTTACTCGGTTATATCATAACCCAGATTCAGATAATATCTTATTTTTTCTCCTTCAGCTTTTGAACCGCCGATATAGCTCGGCCCTAAAGGAGTTTTTATTCCTATTCCTATATCATAACTTTGCTTTGTAGTGTCACCGTCTATGGAAAATGCAGTATCAGATATTGCAGCATATGAAATACCTGCATCGACATAAATATATTTATTAATACTGTACTGCAGCTTTAGATTAGCAGTGGTAATACTCTGCCCTTTAAGGCTGTTTTCTTCAATTCCTCTGAATTCCAGCGAATGATCCCTTGTCTTATACCCTCCGAGTCTGGGCTGATATGTTTCCGGAATATCGTCTCCAGAAGCACTGAGATATTCAACAGTAGGGATAATAGTCAGTTTTTTTGTCAGCGGGAAAACTCCTCTTCCTAGAAAACTAAGTGAGCTGAAATCTGCTTCTGATGAATTCCCGTAAGCATATGTTGTGTTAAAATAATATCCTTTTGTAGGATAAATATATGAATTTCTAGTGTCGTATATAAGCTGGGCAGTATATACAGGGTAATGCATTTTCTGATTTTTAGAATTATCTTCATTCTTATAAACACTCGATTCCTCAAAACCGGCGCCTGCTATAAGAACAAGATTTTTATCCAGTTCGATACCAAAGCCCAGATTTACATTTGATACTTTATTTTCAAAATCAAATTTTCTGCCGTTATATTCCTGATTTTTTATAATATCATTCTTAATGTGAAAACTTGGCATTATAAAGACTTTAGAGTCAAGACCGGTACTTAATACAAGCTGCCCGTTCAGAGCATATTCCTGACTGAGGATTCCAACAAGGGAGTATCTCAGCGATGTAGAGTCAAAGGATTTATTTCCCTGAACACCTATTGAAATAGTAGCATAGTCCTCTGTATTCAGGTTTCCGCCGAGTGTAAGATAATTGCTTGCTTTTTCCTGAACCACAAATGTAAGATCGTCGTTTTCTATTTCATAATATACTGTTAAAAAGTCACCGTTGGAATATATTTTATTTACAATGCTGTCAATATCTTCTTTTTTCAAGGCACTTAAATCCTTAGGAATAAACTTGTTAAAGAATTTTTCGTTATATCTTTTATTTCCTTCGAATTTTACACTCTTTATAGAGTATGTATCTCTCCATGTTTTTCTGAATTCTTTTCTCTTTTCCTGAATTTCTTCAAATTTTGCCGGATCGCTGAGTTTTCTTATTTCATCAATGTTCTTTCGCGCAGCTGCTTCACCAAGGGCTATTATAACTTCCGCTTTGGAAAAATCAGGAGATGCGATATCAGCAACATCAGGCTCTATATATAAGTCCAGCATTCTGATTTGTCTTTCTACTTCACGCTTACCGCCTATAGTAAGAGCATTTTCGGTGATATTGACAAGATTCATCTTGTTCTCGTCAAGTTTTGAAAAACCTTCGCCGACATTTACTCCTATTGTGTAGTCTGCTCCCAGTACTTTTACTTCCTGAACAGGAAGATTTCTCACGATTCCGCCGTCAATAAGCAGTTTACCCTGATATCTTACAGGGGAAATAACAGTAGGAAGTGACATGCTGGCTCTTATAGCTATAGGAAGAGAGCCTTTGTCTATCATAACAGCTTCTCCGCTCTCAAGGTCAGTGGCGACCAGAGCGAATTTCTGAGGGAATTTTCTGAAATCATTAACATCTTCCACTCCGTACAGCAGATCATTTAAATTACCGCTGATACTCTTTCCGCCTATGGCACCGCTGGGGAAATTAACAGAAAATCCCTGAAACGGCAGTGCAATTGTATTTTTATCTTCAAAATAGTTTCTTATGGCACCTTTTTTGTCTCTGGGAATATTGTCCGTAAACATAGCAAACCAGTCAGTTTCTACTGCGAATTTCTCAATTTCCTCCACAGTATAGCCTGCTGCATAAAGTCCGCCTACGATACTTCCCATACTTGTTCCGGTGATATACTCAACAGGAACTTTTTCTTCTTCCAGTACTTTTAAGACGCCGATATGTGCGAGTCCTTTGGCTGAACCGCCGCTTAATACAAGTCCTATCCTTTTATCTTCGCTAAAGCTGTATGAAAAAAGAACAAGAAAGAGAAAAAGTCTCTTAATTGTACGTGTGTACCTGATATTTTTTTGCATAAATCCTCCAATCAACTAAATACAACAAAAAGAATACAGTATTTACCTAATTTTTCTATGATGATATTTCTTGGTTTTTAATCAATTTTACCTTTTTTCAGGTCTTTTTTCAATAGGAAAATATTAAATAAATTCAGAATTATATTAATAGGAAAAAATACAGAAGTTTTTAGAAAAATTATGATTTTTTTATTGTAGAAATATCATATTTAAAAATAGAAAATGACAGTATTATATTTTTTGATATTTATAAAAAAAATAGTGATTTATTTCAGTATTTACAGGTGAAATATTCTCCGAGGTTTTTCTGGAATAAAAATATATTGACAGGATAAAAAAAAAAAGTATACTATTAGTAAATTTTTTGTTTATTATATTTTTCTTTTTTCGTTTAGTGTAAATAGATTTATTGCTTAATTTTATGTTATTTATTTGCCGGAAGAAAAGATATTGAATATATGGGGATTTTGTATTTTTATAGTAAATAACAAGCTAAATAAAGGGATTATAATTTTAAAAAAAATAAAAGTCTAAAATGAGCTTGTTTATTTTTTTGAGAAAAAGTATATTTATACTAAACTTCTAGTTTAACAAAAATAATTATATGGTTTAGTAAAAATAAACTTTTAGTTTTTATAAAAGGAGATTACAGACTGTTATGGAAAAAATGCCTATAAAAAAAGCTCTTACAGATTATGTGAATAAAGGTTTTGTTTCGTTTGATGTTCCCGGACATAAAAAAAATAATATTAATACGGAAATGACAGAATTTTTTGGAGAAAATGTTTTGAAACTGGATGCGAATTCTATGAAATGTCTGGATAACCTCCAGAATCCCATGGGTGTAATCAAAGAATCCCAGCAGCTGATGGCGGAAATTTACGGTGCGGACAGGGCCTTTTATCTGGTGAACGGTACCACTTCTGGCATTCAGACTATGATTTTTTCAGCTTTGAAACATGGGGAAAAGATTCTGCTTCCCAGAAATGCACATAAATCAGTTATAAATTCACTGATTCTCGCAGGAGTCATTCCTGAATATCTTGAATTGGAATATAACAGGGATTTTGACCTGTTTACAGGAATATGTGTAAAAAAAATAGAAGAAAAATTTCGAAATGATGAAGATATAAAAGCAATATTAATAATAAACCCCTCATATTACGGAATATGCTGTAATATGGAAGAAATAATAAAAACAGCAAAAAAATATAATAAAATAGTTCTGCTAGACGAAGCACACGGAGCACATTTCAGATTTAACAGCAGACTCCCGAAATCAGCAATTGAACTGGGAGCGGATATGGCAGCTACAAGTCTTCATAAAACAGGAGGTTCTTTGACACAGTCGTCTGTCCTCCTTTTGAATAAAGGGAAAATAAGAGAGGAAAAGGTAGAAGAAACCATAAATATTTTTACTACCACAAGTGCGTCGTATCTTCTGATGTCAAGCCTTGAAATAGCCGGGAACTATCTCAAAAATAACGGAGAAAAGCGTTTGGACACTATTGTGGATTTTGCAGGTTATTTTAAGGAAAAGATAAAAGGATATTATGATGTTTTGGACATAAATATTCTTAATGACAGGACTGTGAGCGATTTTGACATAACAAAACTGGTAATAAACACTTCAAAATATAATATCACTGGATTTCAGCTATATGACATATTAAGGGATGAATACTGCATTCAGGCGGAATTAGCTGATTTCCATAATATATTATGTATTTTGTCTATTGGTGACACAAAGGAAAATATAGATAAACTGCTGAACGCACTTATTGAAATAAGCAAAACACTTCCAAAAAGAGTCAAAAAATCAGAACATAAAGATTTTGTAAGCATACCAAAACAGATTATAGCGCCGAGAAATGCTTATTACAAAAAGAAAGTGTCTGTGGAACTGAGAAAATCCATAGGAAAGCTTTCAGGGGAAATGATAACTGTTTATCCTCCGGGAATACCAATAATATCATACGGCGAACTTATAGAAGAGGAAATAGTGGAATGCCTTGAAAGACTGAGGGATAATAACTGTGTGGTAGACGGCATATCAGATAAAGAAATAAAAAATATAAAGATAATAGAGGAGGATTAAAAGGATGAAATTAGATACACTGGGAAGACATATTTTGGTGGAATATTATAACTGTAACGGGGATATTCTGAAAGATCATAAAAAAATAGAGGAATTGTTAAACGAGGCTGCGGTACTTTCGGGAGCCACAATAGTAACATCCACATTTCATCACTTTAATCCGTGGGGTGTAAGCGGTGCGGTGATAATATCAGAATCACATCTGACAATACATACATGGCCTGAATTCGGCTATGCTGCGGTAGATTTATTCACATGCGGAGATAAGGTAGATCCCTGGATTGGTTTTGAATATCTTGAGAAAATGCTTGGGGCAGAGAAAAGCGAATCATATGAACTGTCGAGAGGCAACACAGATAAGATAAAAAGACACAATCCTGCAATTACGGGAAATATTAATTTTAAAATGGAAGAAACAGAAGATCTTTCTGAAAGATCAGTAATATAAATATCTAACTAAGGAGGAAAAAAATGGAATTTTGGTATTCGGAATCTTATTCAGACAATGTAAAACTCTCTATAAAGGTGGACAAACAACTTCACGGAGAGCAATCTGACTTTCAGAGAATAGACTTTTTTGAGTCAAAGGAATTCGGAAGATTTTTTACGCTTGATGGTCTTATGATGGCAACTGAAAAGGATGAATTCATATACCATGATATGATCACACATACAGCACTTGCAGTTAACCCGGGGATAAGAAACGTGCTTGTAATAGGTGCAGGAGACGGCGGGACTGTGAGAGAGCTTACAAGATATAAAAATATAGAAAAAATCCACATGGTGGAAATAGATGAGAGAGTAGTAAGATTATGTGAGGAATATCTGCCGCTTACTGCATCAAAGCTGAAAGACAGCAGAGTTTCCCTTTATTTTCAAGACGGACTGGAATTTGTAAAAAAATCACAGGAAAAATATGATCTGATAATAGTAGATTCCACAGACCCTATAGGTCCGGGCGAAGGTTTATTTACAATGGATTTTTATACTGACTGCTATAATCTTCTTTCAGATGAAGGAATTCTGATAAACCAGCATGAAAGCCCATATTATGATAAAGACAGAAAAGAACTGATACGTACAAGACAAAAGATAAAAAAGATATTTGAAATAAGCAGGGTATATCAGGCACATATTCCTACATATCCGTCAGGACACTGGCTTTTCGGCTTTGCATCGAAAAAATATGATCCTGTAAAGGATATAAAGGCTGATGAGTGGAACAATATGGGGCTTGAAACAAAATATTACAATACAGACCTGCATGTGGGGTCGTTTGCACTTCCTACTTATGTAAATGAACTTATGGAAGAAGAATTATGAAAAAAAATATATCGACTTTCATAGGATTTGATTCGGATTATGATAAGGCAGAACTGGTACTTATGGGAATCCCGTACGACGGAACGGTTTCGTTTCGTCCCGGTACCAGATTTGCGCCTTCTGAAATAAGAAATAACTCTTACGGACTGGAAATATACAGCCCGTATTTTGATAGGGAGCTAACAGACTATAATTTATTTGATGCCGGGGATATAGAGCTTCCTTTTGGGAATACCCAAAAAATACTGGATATAATAAGAGAAAATGCAAAAAAAATTCTGAATGACAACAAAATACTATTTTCTGCTGGCGGGGAACATCTGGTAACATACCCGCTTATTCAGGCATATTTTGAAAAATACGGGGAAGATCTTCATATAATTCATTTTGATGCTCATACAGACCTTAGGGAAGATTATATGGGTGAAAAACTGTCGCATGCTTCTGTAATAAAAAGAATATATGATATCACCGGGAAGGATAAAATATATCAGTTTTGTATAAGATCAGGGGAAAAAGAGGAATTCCGATATAAAGATAAGGGTATATTTCAGGAAAAATTCACATTTTCCAGACTTCCTGAAATAATTGAAAAGCTGGCGGGAAAGCCTGTATATGTGACAATAGATCTTGATGTACTTGATCCGTCTGTATTTCCGGGAACAGGGACTCCTGAGCCGGGAGGAATAAATTTTAATGAAATGTTGAATTTGATAAAAATCTTAAAAAATGCTAAAATAGTGGGAGCGGATATTGTAGAATTGTCCCCGCACTATGACCAGAGCGGAGTCTCGACAAGTGCAGCATGTAAAATAATAAGGGAAATGATATTTGCTATATTAAAATAGAAAGTTGGAGATTTCTGTGAAAATCGGTGAAAAGCTCAAAAGCTTAAGGCAGGAAAAGCTTTTAACGCAAAATGAATTAGCAGATAGATGTGAATTATCAAAAGGATTCATATCACAGTTGGAAAGAGACCTTACTTCCCCGTCTTTATCCACTTTAGAGGATATACTGGAAGTTTTGGGAACAAATATAAGAGAATTTTTTAATGAAACACAGCAGGAAAAGATCGTATTCGCTGATGAAGATTTTTATGAATTTCAGAATGAAGAATTAGGATATGAAATAAACTGGATAATTCCAAATGCACAAAAGAATAAAATGGAACCGATTCTGATAACTCTGGAACCCGGAGGAAGATACAAACTTGAGGTGGCACACGAAGGCGAAGAGTTCGGATATGTGCTGTCAGGCGCTGTTAATATACATCTTGGAAATAAGAAATACAGGGCAAAAAAAGGTGAAAGCTTTTATTACAAGCCAAGTGTGGATCACTATATCTCAAATGTATCAAAAACAAGCATATCAAAAGTTTTATGGGTAGCCACTCCGCCGTCATTTTAAAAAAAGATTGACAAAGAGCAGAAAAGTTAATATTATATAAAACAATCGGGAAGTGAAGTAATTTGATCAGTAGTTTAATTTATTAGATTATTTTTCAAATGGTTGTTTTTATTTGTATATATAAATACATTAGGAGGATTTGGCGTGAAAAAATTTTTGATTGCAACTATGGCAGTATTTCTGATTTTCAGCTGTGGAAAAAAAGAAGAAGCAGCCGGTACTGAAAAAACAACTGAAACAAAAGAAACAGCGGTTTCGGAAAAAGAAGCACCTAAACAGGAAAAAGTTCCTAAAAGTGAAAGAGTAACTGTAGACGGTGTAGAAGTAACAATAGAAAATAAAAGAATAAAAGTAGGGGATAAATTAGAAGATGCAGAATTAATTGCCCCTGTTAATGAATTTAATAAAATGAAAAAAGTGAGACTTTCAGATGATAAAGGTATAAAATTAATTTATACTGCACCGTCACTGGATACTCCTGTATGTTCTCTCCAGACAAAAATGCTTGATGAAAAAGCCAAAGAACATGCAAATGTATTTTTTTATTCGGTAACTGATGATTTACCTTTTGCCATGATGAGATTTTGTTCTGATAACGGTATTGCTAATCTGAAGACTCTGTCTGATTTTCAGACACATGAATTTTCTGCTAAGAACGGATTTCTTATGAAGGAATATCAGCTGCTGACAAGAGCTGTAATAATAGTAGATGAGGATAATACAGTAAGATATGTGGATTACGGAAAAGAAGTTACAGATCAGCTTGATCTTGAGAAGGCAATAGATTTCTTGGAAAAAGAAATGTTAAAAAAATAAATTTTAGTGAGGTAAAAGATGAAAAAGTTAATAATGTTAATGATAGGAATGCTATTTTTGATATCATGTTCTGGCGGAGCACCCGGGAAATTTCAGGTGGAAGTAGCAGAAGGCGTTAAATTTCCTGATTTTCAGGTAAAGTCAGTTGACGGGAAAGAAACATTTAAAAGTACAGATATTCTGAAAAAAGATAAGAAAACTTTGTTTGTTATTGCAGCTGAATGGTGTCCGCACTGTCGTGACGAAGCTATTGAAATACAGGCATTTTATGAAAAGCATAAAGACGAAGCTAATGTAGTAGTCATATACAGCGCGCATAATTCAAGCCCTGAAGTGGTAGCAGAGTATCTGGCAAAGAATAAATATACTTTCCCTGCATATTATGATTATAATAATATATTTCTGGATGGTACAGGTCTGGAAGCGTTTCCTTTTAATGTTATAATAGGAAAAGACGGGAAGATAGCGGAAGTAGTGGACGGCGAACTAAACTACGACACTCTGGTAGAAAAATTAACTAAATAAATATATGAAAAGACTGCTTTAGGGCGGTCTTTTCTATCTTGGATATATTTTTAAATTTTAAAATCTGTGTAGGGTATTCATGAAATTTAATATTAAATACTCAAAAGAGAAGTGCTGTAATTCAGTATTTTTCTTCCTATTATTAATTTTGACCAATAAAACAGAGACTTTCAGCTATTAACTGTCAGTCTCTGTTTTTAATACTAAAAGACTCTGACTCTAAATATAATTTTACAGCATGCTGTACTCAATTTGCGGGACTATTTCAATTAATTTCAATTTATCATTTTGCAGCTTAAATATATAATATACACCACTACTTGCCTGATCGTCATATTCATAAACTGAAACTAAAAAAACATCATCTTTTGTAGATATTAATTTGTAAAAGTCTGAATCATCTGTATTTTTTCTGCTTATGAATTTAGCATACATTTCTAAATTAAATTCATACAAAGTATCGTTTATTTCTTTATTATAAGTAAAAGTATTTTCAACTTTTTGAGTATCTATTTCTATTTTATCTAAATATTTCAAATTATAGTATTTATCAGCATTATCATAATGCTTTAAGAAATTTTCCCTGTTAATTTTTTTAAAATTCATTTCAGCCGGAAAAGATATATAACTAAGTATTTTAGATTTATCGTTTTTTTCCACTGACTTCTGAAATTGTTGGAATTGCTTTAAAATTTTTATTTTATCCGCTGTTGTATAATTATTTCCATAAGAAATTGACATCATGAAAATCATTAACAATAAAAAAGTTATTTTTTTCATATTATACCTCTTTTCAATTTTTAAATTAAAGATAATCTGTATTTTTTAGAATAAATAAAAAATATATGCTTATTAATATATTATGTTTTATTTAATCATTTATACTGTATGCTTAAAATCCTGATGCCTCCATTTCATACATAACTAATTCTCCATTTACATATTTAAATTTCATTTCATTGAATTTTCCTGCTGCTGCGTCATATCCGTCTCCCCAGTCACAAGTAATAGTTAACTCTCCATTTTTATATTCAGGGTAAATAGTTATATATACATAATTTCCTAATTCTTCAAATCCTGTTTCATTAGGGACTTTTATTTGATTCTTCAAAAACTTGGTTTTTTGTTTATTATACTTTACATTTTTTATAATATATTTCATATCATTAAATGTACCTTGATTTTCAGCATTTGATAATTCCTCTGCTTTTTCAAATTTCATTATTGTCTTAAAATTATCATTTTTTTCATTTTTTATATAAGATTGTAAAGTTATGATACTTTTTACATAATCACTTTCTTTTTTATTACCTAAGGCAAATGTACACATAAAGCTGAACATTAATATCAATATTATTTTTTTCATATAATTCCTCCTTTTTTTAATAACCTAAGTCTTTTAATTCATTCAACATATTTTCAGCTTTAGGATGATTTTTCTTTAATGCTAAATTCGCGTAATATTTTGCATCTTCATATTTTTCCTGTTCTTTAGAGAGAACACTCATTCCATACAATCCTTCAACACTATCATTTGCTATTGCTTTTTTTAAGTATTTTTCTGCTAGATCATATTTTTTTTGATTTTTATAAAGAAACGCCAAGTTTAGTATACCGTCAATCTGATCATCAATATCAGCTGATTGTTTTAAATATTTTTCTGCTAAATCAAGCCTGTCTGTTTCTACATATAAAAAACCTAAATTACTTGCTGCTGCTGTGTTCCCCTTTTCTATAGCCATTTTCAAATATTTCTCTGCTAAATCATACTTTTCTTGCTCTGTATATAATAATCCTAAGTTGTTTAAAGCGTCTGTATCTCCTTTAGATACAGCCATTTTCAAATATTTTTCTGCTAGATCATATTTTTCGTCCATCAGATATGACATTCCCAAAATATTCGCCGCAAAGACATTTCCCCTTTCAATGGCTGCTTTTGCATACTTTTCGACTAACTCCATTTTCCCCTGGCCATAATACAAAAGCAATAAATAATTGTACCCTTCATCTGAATTGTTTTCTATTGCTTTCAAATAAAGCTTCTCCGCTTCATTTATATTTAACTGGGCTGTGTAAATTGTTCCTAAATTGAGCATTGCTTCTACTGACCCTTTATTTATAGCCTTTTTGTAATATTTTTCAGCTGTTTTGAAATCTCCTTTTCCCATGAAATCTTCAGCGGTCTTAATATTATCATTAGAAAATGACATTAATGAAAAACTTAATATCAAGATAAAAATCCAATTTTTTTTCATATTACCTCCTATAATTTTATTATCGATACTTTAAAAATTTTATCATGTTGATGTGAATTATATGTGAAGAAAAATTAACTGTAATCATAAAATAAAAAAATAATTTGAGTGTTCACTTAAACTTCACAATAGTGATGTATATTAAAACTAGGAATATTTTTAGGAGGTTACCCATGAAAAAAATCTTGATTACAATTTTGGTTATAATGCTTAGTTTTAATATAAGTTTTTCCGACAAAAGAGGCAATTCTAATCCTTATTATATAGATACTTTCGATGTTTATTATAAGGGAAGCAAAATCAGTGGAGCGAACGCTTATTCTTTCAAAATTTTAGATAACTGGTATGCTAAAGATAGCTTTAATGCTTATTATAATGGTAATAAGATCAGCGGTTCATATGGAAATTCATTTATAGCTTTGGATTATGGATATGCAAAAGACAATTATAACGCTTACTATAAAGGAAATAAAATTAACGGGGTATTTGCCAGTTCCTTTATTACTCTTGATCAGGGATATGCCAAAGATAATTACGGCGCTTATTATAAAGGAAATAAAATTAACAGTTCGCACGGGAATTCTTTTATTATTTTAGACCACGGGTATGCCAAAGATAATTATAATGTATATTATAAGGGAGAGAAAATTAATGGTGCACATTCTTTTTCTTTTAAAGTAATTAATAAGGAATATGCAAAAGATGCTTTTAATACATATTACCGCGGACAGAAAACAAACCGTTAAATATTTTCAGAATAATGTCAGTTATCATGTTTTTATATAAAATTAAAAAAACAGATATTATATAAACGGTCTGTCTGTCCTGCATTTGATAGTTCTGCCTTTACACGGCAGAATTTTTTATTTGACAAAAAAATGAAATAGTTGTATCATATTAACATAGGGTATGGGGGTATACCTAAAAGGAGGAAATATGACAGAGCTAAATGAAAAAAGACAGATTGTGCTTGAAGGAGCGCATAATGTAAGAGATATAGGCGGTTATAAAACTGAAAACGGCAAAGTAACGAAATGGAAAAAATTTATCCGTGCAGATGGTCTTGAAAGTCTCAGCAGATCTGATATAGACAAGCTCCTTGATTATGGACTTAGTATTGATATAGATTTAAGGTCGGAAATGGAATATGAGTCATGGGCGGATGTTTTACAGCATTGCAGCGAAGTGGAATATTATCAGATTCAGCTGCTGAAGGATCTGAAAATGTCTTCCGGTTCACTGGGAGGAATATATGTGAATACTGCTGATTCGTGCCAAAAAGACTTCTATAAAGTATTTAAGATAATGGCGGATAATCCGGAAAAAACAATTTTATTCCACTGCGCCGCAGGAAAAGACAGAACAGGAATGACGGCAGCCCTTCTTTTGATGCTCGCAGGAGCGGCGAAAGAAGACATAATAGCAGATTATACCGTAACTACAGAAAATTTATATTCTGTTTTGGATAGATTCGCCAGTGAAAATGATGAGAACCTGAAAGATTATCTCGGCTCAGAAGGCGAATACATAGAAAAGTTTATTAACCACATAGAGAAAAAGTATCACGGGGCAGAGGCCTATATGAAAAAAATAGGACTTAAAGAAAATGAAATAAAAACGTTAAAGGAAAGTTTTCTTGAAGATATTTAACATATAATCAGAACAGGAGGATAGAATGAAAACTGAATTATACGATGTAAAGGGAATGACATGTACAGCATGTGCAGGCGCTATAGAAAGAGGTCTTGGGAAGCTGGACGGCATAAAAGAGGCAAATGTGAATTTTGCCACTGAAAAATTAAAAGTAGAATATGATGAAACAAAGTATGACTTTGATAAGATAAAAAGTGAAGTAAAGAAGATGGGATACGATCTCGCAGATAATGAAAATACAAAGAAGGTTTCAGTATCAATAAGCGGTATGACATGTTCAGCATGTTCGGCAGCTGTAGAGAGAAGTGTATCAAAATTAGAAGGAATAAAGAAAGCATCTGTGAACTTTGCCAATGGTACAGGATATTTTGAGTATGACCCCGAGACAGTGAGCATAGGCAAAATAAAAGAGAAGATAACAGAAGCAGGTTACACACCGCTGGATGCTGATATGAAAGAAGAGGAAAAGGAAGATTTATATAATAAAGAGATTAGAAGTCTGGGAATAAAATTTATTATTTCACTTATATTTGCTGTTCCGCTGCTGTATGTGGCAATGGGGCATATGATGGGACTGCATCTTCCTGATTTTATAAATCCTGAATTCAATCCGGGGAACTTTGCTATTACTCAGGTAATTCTTGTAATTCCTATACTCATAGCGGGAAACGGATTCTTTATAAGAGGATTCAGAAATTTATTCAAAAGAAGTCCGAATATGGATTCTTTGATAGCGGTAGGGACTTCGGCAGCAGTATTATACGGGTTGTTTTCTGTATACCAGATATTTACAGGGCATGTGCATTACGCTATGGATCTTTATTTTGAATCAGCAGGGGTAATAATTACTCTTATACTTTTAGGGAAATTTCTAGAGGCGAAAACTAAAGGAAAGACTTCTTCTGCAATAAAGAAATTAATAGGACTGCAGCCGAAAAAAGCAGTAATAATGAAAGACGGCGAGCCGCATGAAGTTCTCATTGAGGAAATAAATACAGGAGATATTATCCTTGTAAAACCGGGAGAAAAGATACCCGTAGACGGTATAGTGGTAAAAGGTCATACCAGTGTTGATGAATCTATGCTTACAGGAGAAAGTATACCTGTGGGGAAAAAAGAAGATGACAGGGTAATCGGCGGAAGCATGAACAAAAATGGAAGTATAGAGTTCAAAGCTACAAAAGTAGGAACAGATACAATGCTTTCACAGATTATAAAGCTGGTAGAAGAAGCACAGGGATCAAAGGCTCCTATATCAAGAATGGCTGATACTATTTCGGGATATTTTGTTCCAATAGTAATGCTTATAGCAGTATTAGCCGGATTAGCATGGTATATAAGCGGTTCAGGGCTTGTGTTTGCTCTTACGATATTTATAGCAGTACTGGTAATAGCCTGCCCGTGTGCATTGGGGCTTGCGACACCTACAGCGATAATGGCAGGGACTGGAAAAGGTGCTGAAAACGGAATACTTATAAAAAGCGGAGAAGCTCTGGAAACTACGCATAATATAGACACAATAATATTCGATAAAACAGGAACAATAACACAGGGGAAACCAGTAGTAACAGATGTTATTGCAAATAATGAAAATATTTTTCTGCAATATGCGGCAAGTGCCGAAAAAGGTTCGGAGCATCCTCTCGCAGAAGCTGTAATAGCTTACAGCAAAGAGAGAAATATAGAATTATACAATACAGAAAAATTTGAAAATATTCCCGGTTACGGAATAAAATGTGAAATTAACGGAAAACTGGTATTTTTGGGGAATAAAAAACTGATGACTGAAAATGCCATAGATATAAATGAGTTTGAGAAAGATTTTGACAGACTCTCCGATGAAGGAAAAACAGTAGTTTTCCTTGCCGCAGACGGGAAAACAGAAGGAATAGCAGCGATAGCTGATGTAGTAAAGGAAAGCAGCGCAAAAGCAGTAAAAGAACTGCATGAAATGGGAATAAAAGTAGTAATGCTGACGGGAGATAACAGAAAAACCGCTGAATATATAGCGAAACAAGTAGGAATAGACGAAGTTATAGCAGAAGTTCTTCCTGATGAAAAATCAAATGCCGTGAAGTCTTACCAGAAAAAAGGAGATTTCGTAGCAATGGTTGGTGACGGAATTAACGATTCTCCGGCTCTGGCTCAGGCAAATGTGGGAATAGCAATAGGAAGCGGAACTGATATAGCAATAGAGTCAGCAGATATAGTGCTTATAAGAAGTGATATTCTGGATGTAGTTAATGCAATAAAATTAAGCAAAGCTACTATCAGAAACATTAAGCAGAACTTATTCTGGGCATTTGCTTATAATACTTTAGGAATACCGTTTGCAGCAGGAATATTTTATATATTCGGCGGACCGAAACTTGATCCTATGCTTGCAGCACTGGCAATGTCGCTGAGTTCTGTGTCAGTATTGACGAATGCCCTCAGGCTGAAATTTTTTAAAGCCGAAAATTATAAATTTAGAAAAAAAACAAAAAAATATAAAGGAAGTGAGAATTTTATGGAAAAAGAACTAAAAGTAAATGGTATGAGCTGTGAACATTGTGTAAAGAGAGTAAAGGCAGCTGCGGAAAGCGTGGATGGTGTAAGCTCTGTATCGGTGAATCTGGATTCGGGAACTGTAAAGTATAGTGCAGAAAAAGATGTTACAAAGGAAGTTATAGAAAAAATAAAAGAGGCAGGATATGAAGCAGAATAAGGAAACTGAGAATAAAGAAGAAAGAAAAGCAGAGCATACAGACGGCCTGAAAGATTCCCTTGTAAAAAGACTGAACAGAATAGAAGGGCAGATAAGAGGAATAAAGAAAATGGTAGAGGAAGATGTATATTGTGATGAAATACTCCATCAGATAATGTCTGCCAAAGCCTCATTAGACGGTGTATCAAAAGAACTTCTGAAAGCACATATAAACAGCTGTGTGGTAAGACAGATAAAAGAAGGCAAGGAAGAAGTAGTAGACGAACTAATGGTTACCATAAAAAAAATGATAAAATAATAAATAAATAGAATACAGAAACTGACTTGTGAATTTTGACCTTTTTTGGAAAAACAAGTCAGCTTTTTGCGTAAAATATTAATATTCAGAGAAAGCAGATCTGCAAAAGATTTTGTATTTCCGGCGTTAAATGTGATATAATATCTTACTTATCAATTTTAATTTTAAAAATAAAGTATATAAAATATATAATGAGGGAATGATACTATGTCAGTAGGAATATTTGATTCTGGTCTGGGAGGGCTTACGGTATTAAAGGAAATAAGAAAAATATTTCCAAATGAGGAAATTTTTTACTTTGGCGACACTGCACGTGTTCCTTACGGTGAAAAGACAAAGGATTTAATAGTGAGATATTCAAAAGAAATAACTGATTTTCTTTTGACAAAGAATATAAGCGCGCTTGTGGTAGCGTGTAATACAGCAACGGCACTTGCCATAGAAGAGCTGAAAGCTGATTATGACATACCTGTAATAGGTGTAATAGAAGCAGGTGTGAGAGGTGCGCTTTCAGTAACCAAAACTAATGAAATAGGTGTAATAGGGACGAAAGCTACCATAAATTCAGAGAAGTATAAACAGGAAATACAAAGTAAAAATAAGGATATAATAGTATATCAGAAAGCATGCCCTTTATTTGTACCAGTGGTGGAAGAAGGACTTCTTGAAGGGGAAATCATAGAGAGTATTATAAGACATTATCTCGGGGATTTTGATGACAAGGTAGACACTTTAATTTTAGGCTGCACACATTATCCGCTTTTGAAAAAAGAGATTCATAAGCTTTATCCTAATCTGAATCTCATAGATCCGGCGATGGAAACTGCTCTTGATCTTAAGAGAATACTAACAGATAGTGATGAGGCTGAAAATAAGACAGGACATACAAAATATTATGTATCGGATGGTGTACAAAATTTCAGAAATATAGGAAGTATGTTTTTGGAGGAAGAAATCGAGGACATAGAACTGATAAAACTTTAGTATCTATTTCTGAATATGTTTTAGAAAACAGAACATGAAAATAAGGAGTATATTATGTTTGAATATATAAAAGGTGAGCTTACTGTAAAAAAAATAGATTATGTAGCTCTTGAGGTAAACGGTGTTGCATATAAAATATTTATTTCGCTGAAAACTTACGATAAACTTACAGAAAATATTGAAAAATTATTTATCTACACTAATGTAAAGGAAGATGATTTCTCACTATACGGTTTTAAAACTGAAAGTGAAAGAGAGCTGTTCAAAGCACTGGTAAGTATAAGCGGAGTGGGACCTAAACTCGGGCTGGCAATACTTTCTACGTTTAATACAAAAGAAGTAATAGACATAGTAATCGAGGAAAATGTGAAGTTTCTTGTGAAAGTGCCGGGACTGGGACAGAAAAAAGCTCAAAAATTAATTGTAGACCTTAAAGATAAGGTGAAAAAACTAAATGTAATAGAAATATCACAGGACGGAAGCCATGATGCAGAAAGCAGTGTATCAGCTACAAAAGCTCTTATGATGAAAGAAGATCTGAAACTGGCACTTGAATCTCTCGGATATTCCAATGCAGATGTATCAAAGTGGATAAAAGACGAGGAATTGGAGAAATATGAGCGTGTAGAAGATGCCATAAAAGATATTTTACAAAAAATACAATCAAAATAAAATATAAGTCTCTGGAGAAATTCAGAGATTTTTATTTTAAAAAAACTTTTTATTGATTTTTGTTGAAATATATATTAAAATAAATAAAAAGGGAGGAATGATGAATAAAAGGGGATATACAATAATAGAGGTATTATTGTTTTTAGGGTTAGTGAGTATGTTTTTTTGTTTTACTGCTTATTCTATGGAAAAGAGAAAGAGAGCAGAGTCATTTGGAAAAGTAAAAACAGACCTTTCATTATTTATAAGGAAAATACAGAAGTATGGTTTTCAGAATGAAAGTGAGTATTATCTGGAATTTAGCTTTTCCGGGAAAAAAGTAATATTCAGGGAAAAAGACGGTGAAGTGATAGAAGAACTGAAGCTTCCTGAAAATATAGGGTATTTTTCCAATAATTCTGATAAAAAAGCTGATTTTTCCAGAAAAACTACCAAGAACGGTAATTTTGACAAGGGATTTTCTATATTTTTAACAGACAGGAATATGGGGAAAATATATTATAAAATATCTGTAAGCACTGTAAATACCATGAAATATCCTGTGATAAGCATATATAAAGCTAAAAAGCCGATGAAGTCCGAGGAAAACTATCTTGATTACAATCTGTGGAATGAGGAATTGTAATGACAGAACTGGTTAGGATATTTTTGGTTTTGGTATGTGCGGTATTTTTGTATTTGAATTTTAAAATAACAGGAATTATAGTTGTTCTCTTGATTTTGACAGTTTTATTTTACATTGTCACAAAGGAAAAGAATATTATCTATGTAATTTTATTCTTTATTTTTTATATTTATCTGAATTTTGTGACATATAACGGGAATATAAGCGGGGAAAAAAAGCTTTATGTGAAGTTTGACGGGAAAACAGGGACAGTATTGAGAATAGAAAACAGATATACTGATAAAAAAATATTTCTTAATAATACAGGTTATTCGTACGGTTATTACAGATTAATATATAAAATACAGCATGTAAAAGAGAAAAACGGAATATTTACAATAAATGGAAAAATAAAAGGTATCAAAGAAGGAAAATTGAATTTTGTGAGGAACTTTATGCTGCTGAAACTGGAGAATATTTTTGACGGCGAGTATGATATCGGTGTATTTGCCAAAGCGGCGGTACTTGGTGAAAAGGGAAGTATTGACGAGGATTTTAATAAAATGTTCAAAAACACCGGACTCTCACATTTGATAGTAATATCAGGGCTTCATATAGGGCTTATAATTATGGTTTTTCTGAAAATTTTTGATAATACGATACACTCTTACAGGATAAAATATATTTTCACGTGGATATTTCTCACTATTTACTGTTTAGTGGTGGGATTTTCGGTTTCTGTACTGAGGACATATATTACGGGAAGTATTATGATAGCTTCAAAAATATTTTTTGAGGAGAAAGACAGCAGAAAGTCTTTTTTTATATCCCTGATAATTACAATGACAATACTTCCTTATTCATTGTTTGATATATCATTTCAGCTTTCATACGGGGCAGTGGGAAGTATTCTGTTTGTATATCCTGTTTTTGAAAGACTGTATACTGCTAAATGCAGAGTAAAGGATAATCTGGCTGATTATATTCTGAAAACGGCACTTTTAAGTCTGGTAATACAGATAATGACATTTCCTGTATTTCTGTATAATTTTCAGACAATGCCTGTATTTTCATTTATGTGCAATGTAGTAGGAATACCAGTGGGTACTTTACTGATACAGCTGGTATTTATGACATTGCTTCTGAATATTTCCGGAGTGGAAATTTTTAATAAAATATTGCTTTTAATAATAAAATTCATATTTAATGCCTTTGAGACAATTATATATTTTCTGGATAAAATTCCGCTGCTGCAGATAAATGCCGGATTTGAGACACACTGGGTGATTATAATGCTTTATTACGCTGTAATTACAGCAGGAATATGGTTTTTAAAGTATTATGAAACAAAGCTATAAAAAACCTTTCTCATTAAAGTGAATTATTTTTGTCAGTTGCGGTCATTTCTGCTATAATGTAGAAAATATATAAAATTTTGGAGTGATAAAATGAAAAATATCATATTTGATCTGGGGAATGTGTTAATATTATTTGATCCTTCGGGATATGTAAATAAATCAGTAAGTCCGGAGAAAAGAGAAAAATTTCTGGATGTGGTATTCAAAAGCACTGAATGGGAAAAGCTTGATCTGGGGACTCTTTCTTATGATGATGCCAAAAAGATATTTAAAGAAAAGCTGAAAGACTGTGACAGAGAAATTGACATGCTGTTTGGCGATAATCTTTACAGCCTTTTGAAACCAATAACGAAAAATGCAGAACTGCTGAAAAGCCTGAAAGAAAACTATAATTTGTATATTTTATCGAATTTTCATAAGGAATCTTTTGAGACAGTAAGTTCAAAACATGAATTTTTTGGTTACTTTGACGGCGGGATTATTTCGGCGTATTACCAGTGTGTGAAACCTGATGAAAAAATATACAGACTTCTGCTTGATAAATATGATCTGAAGCCCGAAGAGACTCTGTTTATTGATGATATAGCCGAAAATATAGAAGCTGCCGGGAAAATCGGGATAGATACAATACACTTAACAGATTATAATGCTCTTTCAGACAGATTGAGAAATAAGAATATAATATTTTAGAACAGAGGAATAAAATGAAAAATTTTTATAAAAAATTTAAAGAGGCAAACCCGAATTCTTCCGGGATAAAACTTCTTTTTGTAATAGCATTGCTTGTCTATGCAATTGGAAATACATTCAGGTCATTTGAATTTTCCATAGATTATATCATTGTTTTTGCAGCATTTATTATAGCTGCTGTGTCACATGAGGTAGCACACGGATATGCAGCATATCTTTTCGGCGATGATACAGCGAAAAAAGCCGGCAGATTATCTTTTAATCCTTTGAAACATATAGATTTACAAGGATTACTGCTTCCTGTACTTCTTCTTTTATGCGGCGTAAAATTTTTGATAGGATGGGCGAAGCCTGTTCCTGTGAATTTTAACAGACTGCGTCCTTACAGAACAGGATTTTTTGTAGTGTCTATAGCAGGAATTTTTGTAAATTTAGTTTTGGCTTCAGTATCTCTTATTTTGTTGAAAACATTCTTTGCAGATTCGTATCATATTTTTTATGAAGATATAATGGTGAGAGGAGATTTTTTACATGAAATAGTCGTGAAGTTTTTTATCTACTTTTTCTTTATTAATGTCCTGCTCGGAGTCTTTAACCTGATTCCGATTACACCGCTTGACGGCGGAAGAATAGTATACTCATTTGCACCTAAGCCTGTAAAAGATTTTTACGACAGAATTGAAAAGTACGGGATACTGATAGTATTTGCATTATTATGGGCCGGTTTATTCAGTAATGTATTTGAAAAAGTATTTGATTTCTTGATAAAGCTGCTTGGAGGATAAAATGAATACTGTAAAAAATGAGACCATTATAGAATTTGAGGAAAAGAAATCCAGATTTATAGGTTATATAAAACCTGTGAGCAGTGTAAAAGAGGCAGAAAAATTTATTAACGGAATAAGGGAAATGCATCCTAATGCTACGCATAATGTTCCTCTTTACAGAGTAGTGGAAAACGGACAGGAATACTTTAAGTATAATGATGACGGCGAACCAAGCAATACTGCGGGAAAGCCGATGGCTGAGATATTGAACATCCTTGATGTATATAATGTGGCTTTAGTGGCAACGAGATATTTCGGCGGCATAAAGCTGGGAGCCGGAGGGCTTATAAGAAATTATGCCAAGACTGCCAAACTGGCTGTGAATGAAGCAAAAATCACAGAGTACAGAGAAAAAGTAGTTTTTATTCTGGATTATGATTATTCCATGACTTCGGAGATGGAAAGTTTTTTTGCAAAAAGTGATATAAAAATAATTGAACAAAATTATCTGGACAGGATATCGGTAAAAATAGAAGCTGACAAGGAACAGGCAGATGAAATAGAAGCTTTAAACGGTGTCATTGTAGTTAGATTATGATATTAATATATAAAAAAAGTGAAATGCTTATTCTGATTTCACTTTTTTATTTAGGAAAAATTTTATTGGTATGGTGTGTTCTGCTGTTGTTTCACCTGTTTTAGATATTCTGTTTTTGCAGCAGCTCTTTCGAGTGCAATTTCTTTATTGATTTCCTCTACTTTTGTCCAGTCAGGCTCGCTTTTAGCCAGTTCTTTTTCTATCTCAAGTCTTTTTTCATCTGTTTCGATCTGTTTTTCAGGATTAAAATCCGGATTTCTGCGGTCTTTCATGTGTCTGTTTCTGTCAGCGGCAAATCCCGGTCTCATATTTTCTATTACTGGTTTTGGTTTTGAAAAGTTCCCGATCGCAAAGCCGCCTGCGAATACAAGGCATAAAGCAGCTATTCCGGTCAGAAGGTATTTTTTGTTCATTATTACTCACCTCCTTTGTTAGTAGTATAATATCATCATTTTGTGTCAGCATGATGACAAAGGTTAATATAAGTTTTGGTACGTAGATTTAAGTATTCGAGGAGGAGCAGAGTTGATAAAATAAGTCTTATATGGAATAGAAAATTTCTGTTTTTTTATTTAAGAGAAAAAATTAAGTACAAAGTATTCAAGGTAAAATTTTTTATATATTGAAAAAATCAAACGGATAAACATATAAAAGCCGGAAGTAATTTGCCGGATATCCCAGTTTTTATTTGATTTTTTAATCTTCATATACTATAATGGTAAGAAGTGAAAATGAAATTTTTTAATTTATTCTGTTTTTACAGATTTTTGCCGTTATGTTAACAATCCGGGGATTTTTTCATAACAGGCATATATACAGTATATCTGAAAATCAAGGAGTATTGCAGATGACAAAAAGAGAACGTTTTAATAAGGTATTTCCTATCTTGGAGCAGAAATTTCAAAAGCCGATCACTGCTTTAAATTATGAAACACCTTATCAATTATTGATAGCCGTTATTTTATCAGCACAGTGTACAGATGTAAGGGTAAATATAGTTACAAAAGAATTATTCAAAATCGTAAAGGGTCCGAAAGATCTCGCTGAAATGAGTCTGAAAGAGATAGAAAAGCATATAAGGTCAACAGGTTTTTATAAAAATAAAGCTAAGAATATACAAATGTGTTCAAGACAGCTTCTGGAAAAGTATAACGGGGAAGTTCCCAATACAATGGAAGATCTGAGAGGACTTGCAGGTGTGGGGAGAAAAACTGCCAATGTTGTTTTGGGGGATATCTGGAATATACGTGAGGGTATTGTTGTGGATACTCATGTAAAAAGACTTTCTAACAGAATAGGATTCGTTACAAGTGATAATCCTGAGATTATAGAAAAAGAGCTTATGAAATTTATTCCAAAAAAATACTGGTTTGAATACTCGCATTATCTGATTCTTCATGGAAGAGACAAGTGTATAGCCAGAAAACCTAAGTGTGAAGTCTGTGAAATAAAAGATTATTGTAAATATTATGAAACAAATATAAAAAAAATTAAGGAGAAGTCATGAAGAAGAGATACTTTATTGTTCTGGCAATGTTATTTACCCTTTTACTTGCCGAAGGAGAGCCGACAGCTGGCAGCGGCGGGGGAGATACAGGAACGGAAACCGTAAAACCAAAATCAAAAGAAAAAACAGACAAAGAAAAAAATCAGGATGTTAAAGACAGTATAAATAAAGCAGTAAAAGAAGTACAAAATGAAAATACAGGGAAGCCTGCTGCTACAGATACTCAGGTAACAGATCCGGGAACTGACGTACCGAATACAAACGGGACAACAGGGGTAAATGGAACTGGAAACGGTGAAACACCTGCTGTTCCAGGAGACGGGACCCAGCCTGCAACTGTGGAGCAGCCTGCAGTTAAGGTGAAGCCTGCTGCTGTAAAAATAGATCCTAAGAAGCCGGTAAAAAAGGCAATTGATAAAGAGCAGGAAGGGCCTACTTTTTATAAAGGCGAAATTTTAAAATATATAGCAACAACAGACGGATATGTAATAAAAACAAATGGTTCTGATGTGGTTCACCCGATAGCGTCTATTACTAAGGTTATGAATATATTAGTTGCTCTTGATCAGGTAGATAAGGGGAATAAATCACTGGATGACAAAGTGTGCTTCGATCAGGCTACAGCCAATGTAGGAGGAAGCTGGCTGAATGTAAAGGCCGGAGAATGTTTTACATTAAAAGATCTTTTGAGAGCCGAAAATATATATTCTGCCAATAATGCAGCCTATCTTGTGGCAAAACACGTAGGAAACGGTTCTATAGATAAATTCGTAGAACTGATGAATGAGAAAGCTAAAGAACTGGGAATGAAAAATACTAAATTTAATACTCCGGCAGGGCTTCCCACTTCTATGACAGGAAGAGCGCTTGATACATCGACTGCTGATGATCTTTATCTTCTTGCTATGGCAGCCATAAAAGATACGAGAATAAGAGAATGGGCAAGTGAAAAAGAGCTTATTCTGGAGAACAGTCTGGGTGAGCAGATAGTTTATCCAAGCAGAAATCATTTACTTGAAAAATATGGAATATGGGGATTAAAGACCGGGTTTCATAATTTGTCAGGATATAACATAATAACAACGAGCAAAAGAGGAAATGTTGAGATAATAGCTGTGGTACTGGGAGAAGTAACAGATCCCGCCAGAACAAAGCTGCTTACAGAGGAATTTGCAGAGATAGAAAAACAGCTGACTGTAGTAAAAAAAGCCGGTACGGATATGGGCGGATTTAAGCTGAAAGATGGTAAAAAGAAAGAAATAAACGGTGTTCTCGCAGAGGATGTCTATGAAATAAAAAATAATCCTTATGAATATGAAACAAGAGACCTGAATATAAAAGCACCTGTACAGAAAGGAACTGTAATAGGCGAGCTGGTTATTAAAAAAGGCGGAAAAGAGATATCAAAGGTCAATATTATTTCAAATGAAGAAGTAAAAGAATTAAGCGGATTTGGTAAGTTTTTAAGATTTATCACATTTGGCTGGCTATAAAAATTAAGAAAGCAGGAATTTTCAGAAATTGAACTCCTGTTTTTTTATTTGTGAAAATATATTGACTTTTATATAATAGTGAAATATAATTCATTTATTATTTAATAAAAAATAAAGGAGTGAAAGCATGAAAAAGTTAGTAATGATACTATTGTTGTTTATCAGTGTGTTTTCTTTTAGCGATGAAGGTTTTACTGAGAATGAAAAAAATACTATTTTAAAACAGTTTACAGAATTTCAAAAAGCAGTAAAGAACAAAGATGTAAATACTTTGAAAAAATTTATTGACGGTTCTGTGTATGGTCTTGTTCTGAATGATGGTCCGGTTTACAGATTAAATACCGAATCTGTGAGTTATGATGAAATAGTCAAGTATAAAAATGAATTTTTCAAATCAATGAAAGAGATAACCCTTGTAAAAGCAGATTTGAAAAATAATGAAGTAATAAAGTATGCGAAGGGAGAAGATACAATAACCGGAGAATTCTTTATAATGGAAGAAGATAACTATATCTGGGGATCTAAAGGAGATAAAATGTTTGAAATTGCTGCTTCTTATGATGATCCTGAATATCCGTCCACTGCTGAGTATATTTTTAAAATGAAGGGTAATCAGTTAAAGTTTATCTCTGTATACAGTATGCCGTAAGATTAAATTTATTAATTAAAGAAATAAAATAGTAAATAAAAGGAGTAAAACTATGAAAAAGTTAGTAATGATACTATTGTTGTTTATCAGTGTATTTTCTTTTAGTCAGGAAAATTTTACCGAGAATGAAAAAAATATCGCTTTAAAACAGTTCGTAGAATTTCAAAAAGCATTGAAAAATAAGGATATAAATACTTTGAAGAATTATATCGATAATCCTGTGTATGGTTTTAACCAGATAGACGGAAAGTCATATCAGGATTATGAGGTGCCGGTGAGTCATAATGATATAGTTAAGTATAAAAACAGATTTTTAGATGGAATAAAGGAAATGGCTCTTCTAAAAGTTGACTTGAATTCTAATACAGTGAAAAAATATAATAAAGGGAACCTTGAGATAACAGCGGGATTTTCTACAGAGGAAAGCAATGAAAACTGGGGGCTTGACTCTGATGAAAAAACATTTGAAGTTTTCTACTCTTATGATGATCCTGATTATCCTGGTTATAATCGTTATGTTTTCAAATTTGAAAATAATAAACTAAAACTTCAGGCACTATATGTAGGGCCGTAACTGTAAAAATAAAAAAACTGTCTAAATTCAATATGAATCAGACAGTTTTTTATTTTATGGAAGTTCTACTTTTTTTACTAATTTTAATTCTTTATTTTCCAGCTGGAAAAAATATGTGTTGTAACCTGCACAGCCGTCTATAAGTTCAGTATCATCAGATTCAGTGAAATAGCTCGCAGTAACTACAAAATATTTCCCTGTATCCACTCCGTAATTTTCCAGGAAATCAGTGTCATCAGATGAAACAAACTTATTTGTTACTTCAAAATCACATGTTTTTGAATTTCCTTTTTTAGTGTACTTTGAGATTTTGTTTGTTTTAGTATCAACTTTTGGAAGAGTAAGGTCCTTCAGGCTTTTGAAAAATTCGCTTTTATTTTCAGAAGCAGTTTCCACATCTTCGAATTCATATGACAGAGGGAAATATACTGTCTCTGCCGTTTTGGGTAAATTTTTTCCTTTCAAAGCGCTTTGGAATACAGCGAACTGTTTTATGATTTCACGCTGTTCGGCCTTTGTATATGTCTCTGCAAAAGAAACAAGACCTAAAATAAATAATAAACATACTAAATATAACTTTTTCATCTTTATCTCCAATCTAAAAATAATTATTATAGATTATATAACAATATTTTTAAAAAGACAATCAATAAAGTAAATAAAAAAGAAGTAAGCTATAGAAACTTACTTCTTTATTAATTATTAGAAAATAAAACTTTAGATAACTTTGGACTTAAGTTATTTTTATTTTCCATTAGAATTTTTTTCACTTGATCAGGGTTTTTCCCTTTTAGTGTTTTCATCGCTTTTGTACAAACTCTTACTCTAACTTCTTTACCGTCTACATTTATTGACATAACTTGCAGATTCGGTCTCCATATTCTCTTAGTTGAACGATGTGAATGGCTGACTAAATTACCATGTCCGACTTTCTTTCCAAAAACTTCACATATTTTCATTTCCGTTCACCTCCTTTTATACAATCGAAGTCTATTATACCACTAAAATTTTAAAATTACAAGAAAAAAAATAGAGTATTGATAATGAAAGATCAGATATTAATAAAATTACAAAGCTGCAGAAAGATTTTTTTTTATAAAGTACTTAAATTTTTATATGTCGGGACATGATAAATTAAAATAGAAAAAGTATAGAAAATATGATATAATTTATCGGAAATCTTACATGTGGAATGTTATAGGAGAAAAAATGGAAAATAGAAGTTATGAAGTTTTGGAATTTCATAAAGTTGTTAATAAAATGATAGATTTAGCAAAGCTGGAAGCTACTAAAGAGAAGTTTCTGGATTTGGATATTATGAAAAATAAAGGTGAACTGGATAAGGAAATGGCTCTTTTGATAGAGTTTATTGATTTTTATAAATATGATGACGGACTGGAGCTGACAAATCTTTCTGATATAGGTAAATTCCTTAGAACGATAGATTTGATAGGATCCTATTTATCTGTAGAAGATCTGGCGGAGCTAAGAAAAAATATGGCTGTTTACAGAATTTCCAAAAGCCGTGCCAAGAATATAAAGGATAAATACGGGCTTGTATGGAATATTTTTTCTGATACTGAAGATCTGAAAGATATTGAGGATTTTATTTCCGAAGCAGTAGATGATGAAGGAAATATGAAAGATACAGCGTCATTAGGTTTGAGAGATTTAAGAAGACAAAAAAGCAACATAAATGTCAATATAAAAGAAAAATTTGATGAAATAATGAATAACAGGGACTTGCAAAAAGCGATACAAGACAAGATTATTACTAAAAGAAACGAACGTTATGTAATACCTGTAAAAACAGAGTTCAAATCTTTGATAAAAGGGATAGAACATGACAGATCATCAACAGGAAGTACAGTTTATATAGAGCCGCTGAATACAGTTTCGTTAAATAATAAACTCAGGGAATACGAGGCTAAAGAAAGAGAAGAAATCAGAAAGATTCTTATTCGTATTACAGAACTGGTCAGAAACAAAAAAGATGAGATAGCTTTGATAAAAGTCCTCCTTGAGAGAATAGACTTTATTAATGCAAAAGTTCTCTATTCTGTAGAAAATGACTGCCGTGTTCCAAAAATAGTAAATAAAGAGTATCTAAAACTGGTAGTAGCGAGACATCCCCTTATAGACAGGGAAAAGATGGTCCCTATTAATTTTGAGCTCGGGGACAATGACAATATAATGCTTATAACAGGGCCGAATACAGGCGGTAAGACAGTAACGCAGAAAATAGCAGGACTTCTTACAATAATGGCCTTGTCAGGAATTCCTATTCCTGCAGATGAAAAGACAGAGATCGGATTTTTCGGAAGTGTTCTTGCAGATATAGGTGATGAACAGAGTATAGAGCAGAATCTGTCTTCATTTTCGGCACATATAAAAAATATAAAAGAAATACTTGAATCTGCAAACAGAAGGTCGCTTGTACTGATAGACGAGCTGGGGAGCGGTACTGATCCTATGGAAGGATCGGCTTTTGCCATGGCGGTAATTGATTATCTGAATCAGAAAAATGTAAAATCCATAATCACTACACACTACAGTGAAGTAAAGGCGCATGCTTTTAATACAAACGGCATAAAGAGTGCTTCAATGGAATTCAATGTAGAAACACTGCTTCCTACATACAGACTTCTCGAAGGTATTCCCGGTGAGAGCAACGCTCTGATTATCGCGGGGAAATATGGTATAAACGAAGAGATTATCAGTAATGCAAAATCATACATAAGCGAAGAAAACCAAAAAGTAGAGCAGATGCTTATATCCATAAAAGAAAAAACAGATGAAGTGGAAAAGCTGAAAATTGAGCTGGAAAATGCAAAAGAAGAGATGGAAAGCAGAAAGCAGAAGTATGAAGCTGATATAGTAAATCTGGAAAACGAGAAAAATAAAATAGTAAAAGAAGCATATGATGAAGCTGACAAATATCTCCGTGAAGTACAGGCAAAAGCTAAAAACCTTGTGGATAAAATAAGTCAGGACGAGATGAAGAAAGAAGACGCGAAAGAGACACAAAGAAGTCTGAATATGCTTCGTGAATCTTTCAGGCTCGAAAAAGAACAGAATGTAAAGAAAAAAATAAAAACAAATAAAAAGGCAGATTTCCAGCTTGGTGAGGAAGTTTTTGTAAAATCGATAAACCAAAACGGAAAAGTCCTGAGAATAATTGAGGAATCAGACAGTGTGCAGGTACAGGCAGGAATACTGAAATTAGTGGTAAGCACAGATGATATACAAAAAATAGAAAAGAAAAATAAAAAGAAATTAGGCGGATTTGCATCATTAAAATCAACTAATGTAAAAGGAGAAGTAGATTTGAGAGGAATGACCGGTGATGAAGCAATGACTGAACTGGAGCTTTATCTGGACAGGGCAATGCTTACTGGATATTCGGAAGTATACATAATACACGGAAAAGGAACTATGGCATTAAGAACGAGAATACAGGAATATTTGAAAAAGTCTAAATACATATCGGAGTATAGAGATGCAAATCAGAATGAGGGAGGGCTTGGCTGTACTGTCGCTAAGTTAAAATAAAAATGAAATATTATTTTATTGTTCCTATCGCAGGACTGGGTAAAAGAATGGGGCTGAATATCCCAAAACAATATTATCGGATAAAAGAAAAACCGATTTTTATATCTACTTTGGAAGTAATAGAAAAAAGTAAACTTGTGGACGGTATATATATATCTGTAAACAAAAAAGATATCAAGCTCGTGGAGGCTTATCTGCGTGAATTCAAAATTACCAAAGTAAAAAAAATAGTGGAGGGCGGAAGCGAAAGACAGTATTCCATAAAGAATGCACTTGACCACATAGAAGAAGATGCCATAATAGCCGTACAGGATGGAGTTCGTCCCAATATAAGAGAAGAATATATAGAGAATACCTACGAAATTCTTATGGCAGAAGAAAATCTTGACGGACTTGTAGTGGGAGTTCCTGTAAAGGACACTGTTAAGGTAATTGATAAATACGGATTTATAGTAAGTACCCCTGAAAGAAAAACTTTATTTTCTGCACACACACCACAGGTATTCAGAAGTGCTATCCTGAAAGAGGCATATGAAAAAGCTGAAAAAGATAGTTTTTTAGGGACTGATGATTCATCCCTTGTGGAAAGAATAGGCGGAAGAGTGCAGGTTTACGAAGGGCATGCTGATAATGTTAAGATAACAACTAAAGAGGATCTTAGATATTTTGAATAGGTGGTAATATATGAAATTTTATAATACTTTGACTAATCAGGCAGAAGAATTCAGACCGATAGAACCGGGCAAAGTAAGAATGTACGTGTGCGGACCCACTGTGTATAATTATATACATATAGGGAATGCCAGACCTATTGTAGTTTTCGATATGCTGGCAAGGTATTTCAGACATAAAAACTATGTGGTGGAATATGTACAGAATTTTACTGATATTGATGATAAAATGATAAATAAAGCTAATGAAGAAGGAAAAACCGTAAGTGAAATTGCAGACAGATATATAGAGGCCTTCTTTGAAGACACTAAAAAACTGAATATTTCTACGGATATAATCCGTCCTAAGGCAACTGAATATATAGAGGATATGATAATAGCAATAGAAACTCTTATTGATAAAGGATATGCCTATGTGCTGAATGGTGATGTCTTATTTGATGTTACTAAATACAGTGAATACGGAAAGCTGTCTAATCAGAGACCTGATCAGCTTGAAGCAGGAGCAAGAGTAGAAATAGGAGAAAATAAGAAAAACCCTCAGGACTTTGTTTTATGGAAAAATAAAAAAGACGGGGAACCGTTCTGGAAAGCCCCATGGGGCGAAGGAAGACCGGGTTGGCATATAGAATGTACTGCTATGAGTCATAAATTCTTTGGTGAGAGCTTTGATATCCATGGAGGAGGTCAGGATCTTATTTTTCCCCATCATGAAAATGAAATGGCACAGTCAAGATGTGCTTACGGCGGAAACTTCGCGAATTACTGGCTTCATAATGGATATATACAGCTGGACGGAGAAAAAATGTCAAAGTCAAAAGGAAACTTTTTTCTTTTGAGAGATGTTTTGGAAGAATTTGACGGGAATGTATTCAGATGGTTTTTAGCAGGGACTCATTACAGAAAACCAATTAATTTTTCAAAGGAAGATATGCTTGCTGCAAAGGCTGCACTGGAAAAAATAAACGGAGCACTTTTACGGGCTAAGGATTTTATAATTGAAAATAATACAAAATATGATAATATATTAGAAGAGTCTATAAAAGAATTTACAGAAAAATTTGATCAGGCCATGGAAGATGACCTGAATACACCTTTGGCAATATCCCAGATTCATGAATTTTTAAAAGATATAAATAAATTTATTGATAATTATGGAAAATCTGTTATAATAAAAGAAGCGATTTCTGTTATTAATGACAGAATGAAAAATGTACTGGGAATAGAGTTAAAAGAAAGCAGTCTGGAAGATTTAAGTTCAAGTCTGTTAGACTTATTTATCTATATAAGAAAAGAAGCCAGAAGCGAAAAAAACTTTAAGTTATCTGATTTAATCAGGGACAAACTTGCTGAACTTGGAATAGAATTAAAAGATAATAAAGACGGGACAACGAGCTATATAATAAAATAATAAAAGGAGAACTAAGAATATGGGATTTTTTTCTAGAACATTCAATTTTTTTAGAATAAAAAAGAGTTTGGCAATTGATTTGGGAACAGCCAATACGCTGATTTACGACAGACAGAAGAAGAGGATAGTGCTTAATGAGCCGTCAGTTGTAGCGCAGGACAGAAAGACAAAAAAAGTTATAGCAGTAGGAAAAGAAGCAAGAGAAATGTTAGGGAAAACACCTGACAGTATTATTGCGGTAAAGCCTCTAAAGGACGGAGTAATAGCTGATTTTGACGTTACGAGAGAAATGCTTAGATTATTTTTACATAAAATTTACGGAAGATCGCCTTTTAAGCCGGAAGTGATGATATGTGTGCCTTTGGAAGTGACTTCTGTAGAGAAAAAAGCCCTGTTTGATTCAATTACCGGAGCTAAAAAAGTGTACATAATAGAAGAGGGAAGAGCAGCAGTTCTGGGATCGGGAGTAAATATTTCCGCACCTGAAGGGAACATGGTTATAGATATAGGAGGAGGTTCTACTGATATAGCAATTCTGTCTCTTGACGAGATAGTAGTCAGCAAGTCTCTGAGAATAGCGAGTAACACATTTGATGATGATATCATTAAGTATGTTAAGAAAAAATACAGCCTTCTTATAGGGGAAAGAACAGCAGAAAAGATAAAAAAAGAACTTGGTACTGCAATCCCGCTTGAAGAAGAAGAAATAATAGACATAAAAGGAAGAGACTTAATTACAGGACTTCCAAAGACTGTAAAGCTTTCTTCTAATGAAATATATGAAGCAATAAGAGATTCATTATATGAAATTATAAATAACACAAAAGAAGTATTGGAAAAATGTCCGCCTGAACTGGTTGTTGATATTTTGGATAATGGTATAGTTATGACAGGCGGAGGTTCGCTTGTAAGAAACTTTACTAATCTTATGGAAGAAGAGACAAAGATAAATGTATTCCTTGCTGAAAAACCGCTGGAATCAGTTGTTCTGGGCGGAGGACTGGCATTTGACAACAGAAATCTTCTGAGAACTCTTCAAATGAAGGAAAATACATAGAATGAGCATAAAGGATCTTAAAGATACTTTTTTAATAGACAGACTGATTAATGAGGCTGCTAAAGATAAAGAAAGTGCAAGTTATCTTTTTTATGGTGATAAAAGAGTAGACTTGCTTTTTTATGCTTTGGAGTTTTCAAAACTTTTTTTGTGTGAAAATTTAAAGGATAATGATTACTGCGGTGAGTGTAATGTGTGCAGAAGTATTGATAATTACACATATCCGGATATAGAGATAATAAATAAGGATGAGCAGGGTGTAAAAATAGACGATGTACGGGAAATAATCCTGAATGCCATAGAATCGCCGTATAAGGCTAAGAAAAAGGTTTATATCCTGAACGGATTAGAAAAACTGCGTAAAGAATCAGCAAATGCATTATTGAAAATAATTGAAGAACCACCGAAAAATCTTTACTTCATACTCCTTTCAAAGAGCCTGAACATAATTCCAACCATAAAATCGAGAGTTATGACTTTTGTAATAAAACCTCTTGATATAGAAACTCTGGAAGTAGAAAAGGAAGTCTACTATTTTTTTGACGGGAATGTAAAGGATATAGAACTGTGGAAAAAAGAAAAACAGGATATAAATTATAAACAGATTCCGCTTGAGGAGCTTTTTAGAAATATTGAGATATTTTATCTTTATAATGAGCTTACAGAACTGCTAATGAGAGTTCAGATGGAAAAAATATTTAATGATAAAAAGGAATTTATGAATAAGCCGGACTTTAAGACTTTTAAGGATTATACAAAGGAACTGATAGAAATATACGAAGATACAGAAGATTCTTTTGATGTGGAAAAACTTAAGAATAATGACGACTTCGCCCTTCATCTTCCAAGCATAAATCTGTATCTTAAGGAAATATATCTGAAAATAAAGATAAATTATATACAAAGTATTGAAACTCTTGGTAAAAATTATAAATATTATAAAAATTCCGAAAAAATAGAAGTTAATCAAAAAATCAACGATATTTTTACAAAAAATAAAAAAGATCTGAAGAATTTTTTAGACAGATTGATTTTTATAAGAAAAAATAAAATTAAAAATCTGAAAAAGATAATAGAAATAAAAAATAGTATTGATAATAATGTTAATATAAGAGCTTTAATTTCCAATTTTTTTATGTTTTATGAATAATACCAGACTTTATAATTGAATTGGTCATGAAGTACAGGTATGATTTGGCAATGAATCATCTGAAAATTTTGTATTTTCCATTTTTCAGCAGGGAAAATCCGGAATATCATTGTCTAAAAGTGCCGGGAAAGGAAGTCAAATGGTAAACAGAAAGCAGTTTTACGGGATATTTGCTGTGATTATTCTGATTTTTATTGCAGTTGTCTTTATTTCAAATTCCGGGGCAGAAACTGTTCAGGGGGACAGTCTGCAATATAAGGACGGAATATTTTTTACAAAAGACGGAGGAAAATACACAGGAAAGGTGACAGAAACAGAAGGATATAAGGCAAAAATAAACGGTATTCAGATAGCAAAAGGATTTGTCACGGTAAAAAAGGGTGTGTTAAACGGAAAGTTTGAATTTGTGTCATTTAATGAATTCTGGAACGGTGCAGAAGTAAAAGGTAAGGTTAAAAATGGTGCTGTAACAGAACTTAATATAAAAGATTCTGAAAGAACACTGACTTTAAATAAAGAAGAAGCGGAAAAGTATATCAGAGAAAAGGCCCATGAAAATCAAACTGCTCAAACTGCTGTTTTATCTGCACTTGGGATATATGAGAGTGCAGACAAAGAGGATTAACAACAGAAAAATAAAACTTTTTGAAATAAATGCTTGCAAAATTTGAGAAATTAAGATATAATGTTTGAGTATTATGGATGAAGGTCGCTTAGCTCAGTTGGGAGAGCACCTGCCTTACAAGCAGGGGGTCACTGGTTCGAGCCCAGTAGCGACCACCATTATTTTTTTGGGGGTGTAGCTCAGCTGGTTAGAGCGCTGGCCTGTCACGCCAGAGGTCGCGGGTTCGAGCCCCGTCACTCCCGCCATACAAGCCCAGATAGCTCAGTCGGTAGAGCAAGGGACTGAAAATCCCTGTGTCCGTGGTTCGATTCCGCGTCTGGGCACCATGTAGAATTTTTGATAATGGCGACGTGGTCGAGAGGCTTAGGCAGAGGTCTGCAAAACCTTGTACACCGGTTCGATTCCGGTCGTCGCCTCCATTATTTTAACAGGATAGATAAGCTATTCTTTTTTTATTTACAGATAAAAAAGGATTTATAATAAAGTAATGTTTGAAATATAAAATGCTTCCTTGACAAGGTAGGGATTTCCTGCCTGTCAAAGAAGCATTTTTTAGTTATTGAGTCTTTTTATAATATCAAGTGTTCTCTTCTGGAGTTCTTTCCCTGTGGTAGGAAAACTTTCGCCATCAGGATTTTCTTTTGCTACCTTGCAAAAGGCATCTGCCATCTGCTGTGTAGCAAAAGAAGCATTGGAATAGCATTTTTGTATAACATCATCTTTATAAAGCATTATTATGTCCAGTACGGAAATTTCACCATTCAGCTTTCCATCTGTGACATTATATATAAAATCAATGTCAGAGGCTAGAAGCTCTACTTTTCCGTCGACTATTCCGTTTTTTATTTCAGCTTTGAATCTGGCAGAATTGTTATTTATATCTGTTCCGCTGATTATACCTGTATATAATTCATTTTTATAGTAGACAGTGTTGTCTTTTATTTCCAGATTTTTATCAGGAAGCTTCACTGTTCTGCTGTTTGAACAGGTAAGTACCAGTAAATAAGTCAGGAAAATCAGTAATAATTTTTTCATTATAACCACCTTTTGTGTTTTATAAAATTTTTTTAATCATATAAATTATAGCATTTTGGTATTTGAAAGTAAAATTACAGGTTTGAGATATTTGACGGTTTCGAATATATTTAGTATAATACTATAAAAGCTTATAAGAGGTGAAATGAATGAGAAATGATGATTTTGATAATTACAGATCGGGTTCCCTTGATTATGATGAAATAAACAGAATTGTAGCTCAAAAGATGACAGGGTGTATACTTTGGATGGTTGTAGGGCTTTTAGTATCAGGGATAACTGGATTTTTCGTATTAACAAATGTTGAAATAATGAGACTTGTATTAGGGTCGAACTTATATTATGTACTGATTTTATTAGAACTGGGTCTTGTATTTATGTTTTCTATGATGTTAATGAGGGCTTCCGTTGGAGCATTGCGTGGAATGTTTTTACTATATGCTGTATTAAATGGAGTAACTCTGAGTGTAATAGGTATTGTTTATACAGGAGAATCAATTATTTATGTATTTTTAGGAACAGTAGTGTATTATGTTTGTCTTGCTGCATATGGTTATCTTACAAGAGACAATCTTGGAAGATATCTGCCTTATGTAATGGGTGGTTTAATTGCTCTTATAGTGGTATCTGTAATAAATATTTTCTTGAAAAATGATATGTTTTACTGGATAATGTCATATGCAGGAGTAATAATATTCTCAGCATTTACAGCAATAGACATGAATATAATCAGACGTAGATTTACAGCTTACGCTATGGAAGACAATACACTTTTAGACAGAATACAAATAGCAGGAGCATTAAATTTATATCTTGACTTTATAAATTTATTCCTATATTTATTAAGACTTTTCGGAAAAAAAAGATAGATTTTCTGATAAATACAGTTTTAGGCGGGTATAAACCTGAATAAAACTGTATTTTTTAATTATGATATTTTTTGGCAGGGAGATATTTCTTTAGCTGTTAGTAATTCAGAATGAAATAATAAAAAAAATAAATATCAAGCTACTTGAAAAAACATTAATCGGTGTTATAATTAATTAGAAGGAGTTAATTTTAGGAGGTAGATTATGAAAAGAATAATTTTGTGTCTAATATTTGTAATATCAGTAATTGGATTTTCTGAAGAAATTCAGCTAGAGAAAAAATATAACAAAAGCAGTACATGGAGTATTTGTGTTTCAAGTGATTCTACTGCTAAAAAAGACTGTAGTATCATATTTAAGGGAAATCCTTACAAAGAATTCAAAGTATTCAAAAATGAAGACGGGCATAATGGAATGTACATAAAATACAGAGAAATGATAATAGTAGATTCAAAAGAAGGGGATTTACAATTAATAGAAACAAAAACAAAGCCAATGCCGAAAAAAACAAGACCTGCTGAAATAGACCCAAATCTTGCTGATGTTAATACAGTGGCAGTTACGTCTGAGAACAGTGAACTAAAAGGACTTTTGGTTCCTGATGCACTTTCAGCTCTAAAAGCATATGGAAAGAATGTATACTATATCAAAATGGCCTTCATAAACTACACTGTTGGAAGTGAAACTGCAGAAGAATAATGAAAAATATGATAAATAAAAAACAGGACTGTGTCTGTAACAGTTCTGTTTTTAGTTTATTTTTGTTTATAAAGGTTGGCAGCCTTTTTTATTCTTAAAATAAATTCATTTCTTATATTTTCCGGTTCCAGAATTTCGCATTTATCAATGAATCCCATCAAAAGACGGTAGCTGTATTCATTGTCTGCAAACGGAATTTCAGCAGTATACCTGCTTTCCGTTTCTGAAAGAAAGCACTTTTCACCATACAGTTCGCTGAATTCCCCTCTTAATGACTTATCAACGGATACTTTCATTTTTATTATCTTTTCCTGGATAGGACCGTTTTCCGGATCAGATTCGGGAATTTCTCTGGGAATAAATGATTTATTAGTGATTTTTAGTCCGGATATTCGAGATAATTTAAAATATCTGAAATCTTCCCGGAGAATACAAAATCCCTCTACATACCAGTCGCTGCCTTTAAGTATAATTCTGTAAGGTTCTATTTTACGTGTGCTTTTTTTACGTTGCCTGTCTTCATATTTAAAAGTCAGGATTTTGTTTTTATCCATTGCAGACTTAATATTTTTCAGGTCAGAACTGACATTGTTTGAATTTTTCCACGGAGTAATATCTATAATTATTCTGTTTGTTTTCTGTTCTATCTCTTTTAGTTTTTTCTGTGGGATGATTCCTTTCAGCTTAATGAGGGCATTTGTAATTTCTGAGCTTGAAAAAGTAGAATTAATACTGCTCAGCCCTGTAAGAAGTGATGCAAGGTCTTCCGAAGTAAATAAGTTTTTTTCTATTTTAAATTCTTCAAGGATTCCCACACCGCCGTTAACTCCGGGATAAGTGATAATAGGAATTCCAGCTGCATTGAGCGTATCAATATCCCGATAAATAGTACGTGTAGTAACTTCAAAAATTTCTGCCAGCTTTGGTGCAGGAACTTTTTTTCTTTCCAGAAGAATAACAATAATGGATAGCAGACGTTCTATTTTCATAAATAATTCTCCTTAATTTTTATTACTATTATAAAACCATGACATAATGATGTCAAGTTTTTGTGATATAATATTTATATAAAATATTTAGGAGGAAGTAAATGGAAAAGGATTTTGAAAAGGAAAAAGAAGAATTATTCAATAAAATAGGGAAAACGTATAATATGGTTTTATCTACTTCGGATAAAGAAAATGTGAGTTCGCGTATGGTATCTTTAATTTCGTATAATGAAAAGTTCTACATTACATCAATGCAGAATGAGAAACTGGAACAGATAGAAAAAAATCCCAATGCAGCACTGTGTGCAGATACTATGCAGATAAAAGGGAAGGCAAAAGTCTTGGGTTCTGTTTCAGAAGAGAAAAATAATGAAATTATGATGGAGTATAAAAATATACTTCCTGCTTCATATGAGCGTTTCGCGTCGAATCCAAAGGCAGTATTAATAGAATTCACACTTACAGAGTCTAAATGGTGGAAAAATATACAGGTCATGGATGGTGTAATTATAGATTTTATAGATAAAAGAGCAGTTTCAAGAGTGTAAAATAAAAAGGCAGGTGTCGTAAAGCATTATAGACACTCTGCCTGATTTCTTATAGAAAAAGAACAACCGCAGTACTGCTGTCTGTAAAGATCATATTCTTTGCTGATTTCCAGTGATCTTTTGAAACCGTTATTCTTTTTAAAATCAGAATATAAAAATTTAACATTATATATTTTTTCAAGGTTCGCACCAATCAGATTAATCCTTTCAGCATTTTTGTGAGGGCTGATAGTAAGGACAGAGCCAAAGTAGTCAAAATCACCCTCTTTTGCCTTTTCTGCTGCTTTTTTTAATCTCATGTGGTAACACAGGGAACAACGTGAGCCGCCCTCGGCTTTGTCTTCATAATTGTGTATATTATCAAAAAATTCTGAAGGAGTGTATGTTTCGGAAATTATCTCTATTTTACCTTTGTAGACTTCTTTTGTAAAATCTTTTAATTCGTTAAATCTTCTGATATATTCACTTTCAGGGTGTATATTCTGATTGTAATAATATAGTGTAATATCAAAAGCAGATGATAAATATTCCAGTACATATGAGCTGCATGGTGCACAGCAGCTGTGAAGCAAAAGCTTAGCCTTTTTTCCGGCTAAGCTTTTTATAATTTCTTCCATTTTTTTATTATAATTTGTTTTATTCATGGTTTTTACCTCTTTACATTCTGTCTACAGTTTTAATTCCCAGAAGATCCAGTCCGGCTTTCAGAATATGTGCAGTTTTGGAAGCAAGAGTTATTCTTGAGTTTCTTAATGCAGAATCAGTCTCATTGGCAATATGTTTCTGATTATAGAAAGTGCTGAAAGTCTTCGCTGTCTCAAATAAATAATCTGCAATCAGGTTTGGTCTGTATGTTTCACCTGCTTTTACTGCTATATTCGGGAAATTCAGAAGCATCAGGGATAAATCTCTTTCTATATCAGATTCAAGAATAATTTCTGAATTTTCATTATATTCTGTGTTTTCTCCGTTAAGCTTTCTGAAAATAGACATAATTCTCGCATAAGTATACTGTAAATACGGCCCTGTATTCCCCTCAAAGCTCAGCACTTTTTCCCATTCAAATATAACAGGAGAAGTTCTGTTCTGGCTCAGATCAAAATATTTAATTGCTCCTATACCTACAATTTCCGAAATTTTTTCCTTTTCATCATCAGGGATTCCCGGATTTTTAATATCTATTGTTTTTCTTACTTCTTTTTTAGCTTCGTCCAATAGGTCGTTTAGTTTAATAATATTTCCTAATCGGGTAGAAAATATTCCATCTTTAAATCTCATGATTCCGAACCATACATGTACTTTTTCATAATCAAATTCATCACCAAGCATTTCAGCAATTTTGAATACCTGTCTAAAGTGATCCTGCTGTCTTTCATCAGTGATATAGATAGCTTTATCAATATGAAGAACTTCTCTTCTGTACTTTATTGTTGCCAGATCTGATGTGGAATACAGGAAACTTCCGTCTTTTTTCTGAACTATACAAGGGTGAAGTTTTGTATCCTCGTCAAAAAATACAACAAGGGCATCCTGATCCTCCTTGGCAATATTCCTAGAAATTAGTATATTTAGAATATCAGGCATCATGTCATTGTAAAATGATTCGCCGTTATATAAATCAAATGAAATATCAAGTCTTTTATAAATTTTGTCATATTCTTTAAGTGAAATATCAATAAACTCATGCCAGAGTTTATTATTTTTTTCATCTCCAGCCTGTAATTTTCTCAATTCTTCACGTGCAATATCCTCTAATTCTGGATTCAATTTTGATTCATCAGAGAATTTTACATAAATTCTTTCCAATTCCTCAATAGGGTCTTCTTCATAGTTTTTCTTATCCAGCCATCTGTCGTAGCCTACAATCAGTTTACCAAACTGTGTTCCCCAGTCTCCGATATGGTTATCAGCAAGTATCTCAAAACCGGTAAATTTCATAATTCTTTTTATGGAATCACCAATGATTGTACTTCGTAAATGACCTATATGCATTCTTTTAGCTATATTAGGTGATGAATAGTCAATGATTGTTTTCTTTCCATTATCAAGAAATGAAAAGTCATAATCCTCTTTACCTATTTTTTCAAATTCATTATTTATAAATTTACTTTTCAAAAATATATTTATAAAGCCCGGTCCAGCAATTTCGAGTTTTTCGATAATATCATTTTCTGAAAAATTATCTATTAATGTCTGGGCGATTTCTCTCGGATTTTTACCAAGTGTTTTTGAATTAACCATGGCAAAATTCGTAGCAAAATCTCCAAATCCTTTTTTGTTTGAACTTTGAATTTCTATGTCTGAATCAATATTAAAAATATTTTTAACATTCTCCTGTACCAGTTTTTCAAGCTGTTTATTAATAAGTTCCATAATTCACCCCAATGTTATATAATATAAGTAATTATACCAAAATATGTTCATAAAATAAAGTATTTATCAGAAAAGGAGCTGGCAATGAGGTTTGAGAGGGAATATTTTTTAAGAGATGCACTTGAAGTAGGACCAGAGATATTGGGACATTACCTCGTGAGGGAAATAGACGGCAAAATTATAAGGACGATAATAGCAGAAGTAGAAGCGTATGTGGGGCCTGATGATAAAGGTGCACATACTTATAAAAATAAAAGAACTGCCAGAACAGAGCCGATGTTTAGTGAGGGTGGCCATGCTTATGTATATTTGATTTATGGAATGTATAACTGCATAAATATTGTATGTCAACAGGAAGGAAAGCCTGAGGCTTTACTGCTCAGGGCTGTGGAACCTTTGAACGAGTTTGATATTCTTTTTAGTAACAGAAGTCCTGTAAAAAACATTCATAGTCTTAGTAACGGGCCGGGAAAGTTATGTTCGGCACTTCAAATAGACAGAACTTTTTCAGGGTATGATCTTATAAACGGGAAAGAACTTTATCTGGAGAAAAATAAAAACAGAGGAGATATAGGAATAGTTCGAGCTAAAAGAATAGGCATTGATTATGCAGAGGAGTATAAAGACAAACTTTGGAGATTTTATATTAAAAATAATAAATTTATAAGTAAAAAATAAATATTCGCACATTGTTAATTATGCGAATCATAATTAATTATACATACAAAAAATAAAATGTCAATCTATTTTTTTTGTATTATTAATATTTTTTAAATTGAATAATTATACTAAACTATTTGTGCTTGTAAAATCTAAGAAAAACTCGGATATTTATTTATGGAAAAGTTCGCATAATTAACAAAATGCGAACATTTATTAAAGGGGGGGAGATTCCAAGGGGTTGGATCTGGAAAAATGGACTTATGAAATTAGGGGGAGAAATAAAAAAAGGAATTATCTTAAATCTTTTTAGAAGATGATTCCTTTTTTGTTAGTTTTAAACTAATTTTTATTAATTTTTATTTTGTTCTTGTAAATGTTAATTCTGTACCATCTGAAGTAATCAGTTTTAACGTCTTTTCATCCACTACTTTATATGTAGCAGTTTCGGGAAGTACAGTAAGATATTTATATTCCTGCTCCATTACGTTTCTCGGACCATATAACTTAGTACTTGCAAGGTTCGAAAATGTAATGTTTTCACCATTTATCTCAAAGTTTCCGCTATAAGTATTTACACCTGAAAATCCTGATACCAGATTTTCTTTCTTGGCAAAATTAAGAGTGATTTCTCCTAAAGTTTTTGAGCCTATATATTGGTATATTAATGTTTCATTCTGAAAATCAGTTAATTTCCAAGAAGTTGACGATAAAGTTTTTATTTTTTTGAACTTTGTTGTTTTAGCTGACGATACAGTAAACAAAAACAGTACAGACAACATGATTAATAAAACTTTTTTCATTGTTTCCTCCTAATATAGATTATTAACAAAATTATATACTATATTGGAGAAAATTAAAAGCTATTTATTATAAAAAAGTATTTTTCTTTTGTTTATAAGGCGGGATTTTGTCATAAGGTATAGAGTTAAATAAAAAATACATAACACATACTATTTTTTCTTAATTATAAATATGTTATAATTTATTTGAAAAAGGCTGGGAAAAAATGAAGAGATTTATCAAAAAATATAAGCAGGTAAAATACAGATATTTCTGAAACGGAGGGAAATTATGAAAAAATTGATTATAATATTATTATTTATAATTACTTCAGGAATTTTTTCAAAAACAACTGATGAATTCTTACGTGAATTCGGAATTTTGGATAAATCAATAGAATATTATAATAAAGCTTTGAACATAAAAAGTATGAACGGTGGAATTCAGGAGATAAGAAGTGCATACAGAGACGCCGTAAAAGAAGATGAGCGAAACTATCTTGCACTTGACGAACTGGGGAATATTGCCAGAATGGAGGGCAATATAAGAGACGCGGGTAATTATTATCTGAAATCCATAGAGGTGAATCCTGATGGTTATGACTCATATAGCTATATAATTGATTTATACCGTTCAGAAGGAAACGCTGAGAAAATGAAGGAATACGCCGAGATGCTAGTGGAAAAACATCCAGATTATCCTGACGGGTACTATGTACTTGCTCAGATGTATGAAGAAGCGGAAAATAAGGACAATGCACTGAAATATTATTCTGACGCTTTGAAAAAATACGATAATTACAATACTGACAAATTTCCTGACAAGGCTGAAGTGGTGTTGGAAAACAGAAAGCTGGATTCCATTATAGGGATAGCGGATATTTATACTGACAGGGCTGAATATGTGAAAGCACTTGACAAGCTTCTGCTTATAAATCCCCTCAGTTCTAATTACAGCGATATAGAGAGACAGAATTATACTAATGCAGTGATAGAGAGTCTGGAAAAACTGAATAAGCAGAATAGAAAGCTCGCAGGACGGTATTTAAGAACATTTCAGGACAGAAATGTACTTCCGAGGGACTTTAAGTTTTAGTGTTTACTTATTTCAATGTTGAAAATGGTATTTTTGCAGTGAAGTGATTTTAGATTTAATAGATAAAATAGAGAATACTCTTGATTATTAAGGGTATTTTTTTGTTATGTGGGATAGAATATTGTTTTTTGTTAGAGTCTGATTGTTGAATTTTGATTACGTTTTTTATAAAACTGGATTGACATAATGGCATAGAAGTATTATTATTTATAGTAATAGCAGAGGGGGAATATATGGATAAAAGAATTTTGAAAATATCTTTTTCCAGAGGTGGTTCCGGAAGGAGCCTGTGAGAAGAAGTCTGTAAATAAAAAATACCCACTATGATAAAATAAAATCAGGAGGTTTTTTTAATGAAAAAGAAACAATTAAGTCCAAAGCAGGCATTGATAGCCCAAATGATAGAAATGTATGATATCAAAGATGCCAAAGATATCCACGAAGCCTTAAAAGATTTGCTGGGCGGTACAATTCAGTCCATGCTTGAATCTGAAATGGATGAGCATCTTGGATATTCTTCATATGAACGAAGTGACAATGAAAATAGCAGAAATGGAAAGAAAACGAAAAAACTTCGTTCACATAGTGGGGAATTTGAAATAGAAGTACCTCAAGACAGAGATTCTTCTTTTGAGCCTGTACTTGTCCCTAAAAGAACAAAAGATATCTCAGAAATAGAAAATAAGATCATTAGAATGTATGCCAGAGGTATGACCACTAGACAAATTTCTGAACAAATTCAAGA